>JAPPKP010000156.1 GCA_028819955.1 Rhodospirillaceae bacterium
AGATCGCGGTCATCGTCAACGAGTTCGGCGAGATCGGGATCGACGGCGACCTCATCGCCCGCGCCGACGAGGACATGCTGGAGCTCACCAACGGCTGCATCTGCTGCGCCGCACAGGGCGACCTGATGGACGGGCTCAACCGTCTCTTCCTGCGCAGGATCGGCCTCGCCGAGCCCCGGGTGGACTTCGACAAGATCGTGATCGAGACCACGGGCATCGCCGACCCCTCGCCGCTGGCCCGGCTCTTCTACACGGACATGAAGCTCGACCTCACCTTCCGCCTCGACGCGGTTCTGACGGTGGTGGACCTGAAGCACGTGACCGGCCAGATCGCGCGCTCGCCCGAGGCGCAGAAGCAGATCGCCATCGCCGACAAGCTGATCTTCAACAAGCACGACCTGGTGGACGACGACGAGTTCACGGATGCGGTGGCGGCGGTCGAGCGCCTCAATCCCTTCTCGGTCAAGGAGGTGACCTCGCATGGCGCGCTGCCGGTAAACCGGCTGCTCGACCTCGACCTGTTCGAGCCCAAGCGCCGCGACGACATGGTGGGTGCCTGGATCGGCGCCGAACACCCGAATGCCGACGATCATGCCCACGACGACCACGTCCACACGCCGGGCGTCGGCGCGGTCTGCCTGCAAGCGCGCGAGCCTCTGGAGTGGAACGCGCTGCTCCGCTTCTTCCTCGATCTCACGGAGGAGAAGGGCGAGGACCTCTTCCGCGTCAAGGGCATGGTGCACTTCCAGAATGTCGAGAAGCCGGTGATCATCCAGGGCGTGCAGGCCACATTCAGCCCGCCGACCTATGCAGAGGCGTGGCCGCGCGGTGAGGTGGCGACGCGCATCGTGGTGATCGGCCGCGACCTCGACAGGGCCTCGATGGAGGCGCGGTTCGCGGCCTGCGTGGCGAAGCGCGAGGCCACGCTCGACCGCGGCCTCGGCGCGATCTGAGCGGTCCATTCGAGCGGGGGAGATCCATGAGCTTTGCGTACGTGACGGCGACCGAACTCAAGGGCCTGCTGGCAGCGCGCGACATCTCGCCGGTGGAGCTGGTGGAGGACACGCTCAGCCGTCAGGAGGCGCTGGAGCCCAAGATCAACGCCTTCGTCACCCGGACGCCCGAGGTGGCGCTGGAGGCGGCGCGCGCGCAGGAGCGCGCCATTGCAGCGGGCGAGGCCGGCGTGATTGCGGGCCTCCCCACCTCGGTCAAGGACCTGGTGGCGATGGCCGGCGTGCCCTGGACCTTCGGCTCACGGCCCTTCGCGGACAACGTGGTGGATTTCGACGCGCCCGCGGTGGAGCGGGTGAGAAACGCCGGCGGCTGCATCGTCGGCAAGTCCACCACCAGCGAGTTCGGCTGCAAGGCGGTCTGCGACAGCCCGCTCAGCGGGATCACGCGCAATCCGTGGAACCTGGCGAAGACGTCCGGCGGCTCCAGCGGCGGCGGTGCCGCGAGCGTCGCCGCCGGGCTCACGCCGTTCGCGGTCTGCACCGATGGCGGCGGCTCCGTGCGCATTCCGTCCGCGCTCTGCGGCCTATTCGGCATCAAGGGGCAGTTTGCGCGCGTGCCGGTGTTTCCGGTCTCCGCCGCGCCGACACTCGCCCACGTGGGCGCAATCGCGCGGACGGTGCGCGATGCCGCGCTTCTGCTCGGCGTCATGGCAGGCCACGACCGGCGCGATGCCTTCGGGGTCGCCGAGCCCGTGCCGGACTTCCTCGCGGCTTGCGACGCCGGTGCGAAGGGGATGCGCATCGCCTGGAGCCCGACCCTCGGCTACGCGCAGCCCGAGCCCGAGATCGTCGCCCTCTGCGAGGCCGCGGCGCGGCGCTTCGAGGCGCTGGGGTGTGAGGTCGAGCTGGTCGAGGACGCGCTCGGCGAAGACCCGGTCGACATCTGGATGGCCGAGTTCTACGGCGGCATCGGCACCAAGCTGCAGGGCCTGATGGCGGAGAGGCCGGAGGAGCTGGACCCCGCCGTGGTCACGACGCTGAGCGGCGGGCTCGACCGCTCGATGGTGGCGTACTTCGACCAGCTCTTCGCCCGCTACGAGTTTCGCGAGAGGATGCGCGGACTCTTCGAGCGCTACGACCTGCTGCTCTCGCCGACGCTGCCCTGCGCCGCCTTCGACGTGGGCCACGACACGCCGCCGGGGCACGATGGCCGCAACATCGTCTCCTGGGTCTACTACACCTATCCCTTCAACCTGACCGGCCAGCCGGCGGCGTCGATCCCTGCGGGCTTCACAGATGCCGGGCTCCCGGTCGGCCTGCAGATGGTTGCAGGAATCAACCGCGAAGTGGACATTCTGCGTGCCGCTGCCGCGTTCGAGGAGGCGGCGCCCTGGGCCGATCGGCGGCCGCCCCTAGCCTGACGCCGCCGCAGGCTCGGTCGACGACGAGAAACGCTGCAAAGGAGGCAACGATGCCGCTGGATGACAAGGTCCGCGAGGCGCTCGATACCATCTTCTCCGGCGACGCCGGGCTCTATCAGAAGCGCGGCTGGAACCAGCGCTCGGGCTTCGGCACGCGGCCCGCGATTCTCAACATCGACCTCGCCAACGCCTGGACCCGCCAGGGCTATCGCTTCTCCTGCGACGACATGGACGAGCAAATCATCCCCGGCGTGCAGCGCCTGCTGGAAGGCGCGCGGGCCAAGCAGGTGCCGATCATCTACACCACCACCGCCTTCTGCAGCCGCTTCGACATGGGGGCCTTCCCGCTGAAGACGCCGTTCGAGGACCTGATGTTGGGCACGCCGGCCTGCGAGATCGACGACCGCATTCCGCCGGAGAAAGGCGTCGACACGGTGATCGTCAAGAAGCGGCCGAGCGCCTTCGCCGGCACCCATCTCGGCGGCATCCTCCGCGCCGGCAACATTGACACGCTGATCTGCACCGGTGTCACCATGGCCGGCTGCGTCAGGCACACGGTGGAGGACGCGCTCGGAGAGGGCTTCCGGACTGTCGTCGTGCGCGAGTGCGTGGGCGACCGCGTGCCTGCGGCTGTCGAGTGGAACCTGTTCGACATCGACATGAAGTATTGCGACGTCGAGCCGCTCGACCGGGTGCTCGCCTACCTGGACGACCTGGAGCCCTTCGCCAACCGCTAGCCCTGCCCGCGGGTCAGCGGAACGAACGCCACCGGCAGCACCGTCTTCGCCTCGCTGGGGCCGTCGGCGCGCTTCTCGATGCGCTGCAACTGCTGGGTCTCAGCGGCGCGGCCGACGGGAATGACCAGCGGGCCGCCGGGCCTGAGCTGCGCCACCAGCGCGGGCGGGATCATGGGTGCCGCGGCGGTGACGACGATGCCGTCGAACGGCGCCTCCTCCGGCCAGCCCGCGTGGCCGTCCCCGGCGCGCACCGTGGCCTCCGTGTAGCCCAGCGCCTTGAGGCGCGCCGCGGCCGCCGTCGCCAGCGGCTCGACGACCTCGACCGAATAGACGGTGGCGCCTAGCGCGCAGAGGACGGCGGTCTGGTAGCCGCAGCCGGTACCGACCTCCAGTATGCGCGCGCCCGGCCCGACATCGAGCAGCTCGGTCATCAGGGCGACGACGAAGGGCTGCGAGATGGTCTGGCCGTGCCCGATGGGGAGCGGCCTGTTCTCGTAGGCGAACGGCTTCTCCGCCTCGGGCACGAAGGCCGCACGCGACACCGAGCGCATCGCTTCCATGACCGCGTCGCCGAAGACCGGCCGCCCTGTCTTGTCGCCGGTCTCCCGCGCATCGCGCGCGATCACCTCGAGCATGGTGTCGGCGCTCGCGCCCGCGCCGAGCAGGTGGCGCAGCATCGTTCGCGCGCCCCCACCCCGCCCCGCTAGCGGAAATGGGGCAGCACCTTGGAGGCGTACTCGGCGATCATTCGTTCCTGGTCTTCCGTCATCAGGTAGAGCGCGAGCTGCGTGACCCCTGCGGCCTCCAGCGCCTTGATCTTCTCGACGTGGGCCTCGGCCGGGCCGATCAGGCAGAAGGATTCGGTGATGGCGTCGGTGACGTAGTGCACGTTGTCCGAGCCCGCGACCGCGTGCTTGTGATAGTCGTAGCCTTCGTCCGCGCCGCGCCCTTGGCGCGCGGCGATGAAGGCGGTCAGGCTCTCCGGCACCAGGTCGGTTCCCGCGCCGTGGCGCTCCACGATGTCGGCGACATGGTTACCGACCACGGCGGGGAACCAGCTGGTCTGGGCGATGGCGGTCTCGCGGTCGCCGATCCAGGCCGGCGCGCAGGAGAGAACGCGGTATCCGGCCGGATCGATTCCGGCTGCCTTGCGCGCCGCGAGCGCCTGATCGGCAAACCATTGGCATAGCCCCGGATCGGCGAGCTGGATCACCAGCCCGTCCCCATGCGTGCCTGCGGCGGCAAGCGCGCGCGGCCCGTAGGCCGCGATCCAGATGGGGAGCTCGTAGGGATCGGCCCAGTCGAGCTGGACCGGCCCCCTGGCACCGTCGTACTCGCAGGCCTCACCCCGCAACATGGTGCGGAGCGCGTCGCAGTAGGCGGTAAGCGTCTCGACCGTCGCGGGCCTGTGCCCCATGACGCGCACCGAGCTGTCGCCGCGCCCGACCGCCACGTCGACCCGGCCGTCGCCGAACTGGGCCAGCCGCGCGAAGATGCTGGCGGCCACGGACCAGTCCCGCACCCTGGGATTGGTCACCAGGGGCCCCACGCGAATACGCTTCGTGTGGTCCAGGCAAACCGCCATCTGGGTGTAGACGTCGGACCACAGAATGTGGGAGTCGGCGAACCACATGTAGTCAAAGCCCGCGGCCTCGGCCTGGTGGGCGAGCGCCACGGTGCGGCGCACGTCGAGGTCGCCCTTGATGCTGATGCCCAATTCCATGATGCCCCCCTCCCTCAGCGACAATCGCAGCCCACAGGAGGATGGCACAGAGACGGCCGGCCCGCCACGCGCCTGCCAAACGCCAGCGTGCCGTGCTAAACCGCGCGCAGGCGGCGCCCTGCGCTGCCTTCCGGCCCCAGCGAGCGACGGCGAGCATGAGCAAGCGGCAGATGGTCCTGGTGGGCTTCCTCCAGGCGCAGAACTGCTCCAACTATCCGGCGTCCTGGCGTCACCCGGAGTCCGCCACGGACTTTCTCACCGCCGAGTACTACCAGCGTATCGCCCGCGTCCTCGAGGCCGGCAAGTTCCATCTCGCCTTCTTCGACGACCGGCTGGCGCTGCCCGACATCTACGGCGGCGACCATGCCGAGGCGGTGCGCAACGGGGTGCGGGTGGTCAAGATGGACCCGATCCCGATCCTCACGCTGATGGGAGCGGCGACCACGCGGCTCGGGCTCGGCGCCACCTGCTCGACCACCTACTACCAGCCGTTCCACGTGGCGCGCATGTTCTCCACCCTCGACCACATGAGCGGCGGCCGGGCGGCCTGGAACGTGGTGACCTCGCTCAACGATTCCGAGGCCGCGAACTACGGCGCGGACAGGGTGATCGAGCATAACGAGCGCTACGACCGTGCCGACGAGTTCATGGAGGTGGTGCTCGGCCACTGGGACTCGTGGGATGAAAACGCCATCGTCCTCGACAAGGAGCGGAACGTCTTCGCCGACCCGTCGGGCGTGCATCGCCTCGACCACGAGGGCCGCTTCCTGCGCTCGCGCGGGCCGTTCACCGTGCCGCGCACGCCGCAAGGGCGCCCCATCGTGATCCAGGCCGGCCAGAGCGGGCGCGGACGACAGTTCGCGGCGCGCTGGGCCGACGTGATCTTCGCGATCTATCCCACCCTCGAGTTCGGCCGGAAGGCCTACGCGGCGACGCGAGAGGCGGCCATCGCCGCCGGCCGCGAGCCGGACTCCTGCCGCGTGGCGCCGGCGGCCTACGTCACGGTCGCCGAGACCCAGACGGAAGCGGAGGAGAAGGCCGCCTTCATTGCCGGCCTTGCGCGGCCCATCGACACGCTGGCGCTGCTCTCCGAGGCGCTCAACTACGATTTCGCGACGAAGCCCGCGGACGAGCCCTTCACCGACGAGGAGATGGCCTCTATCAGCGGCCTGCAGGCCATCCGCGACCGGGTGGTGACGCTGAGCGGCAATCCGCACCCGACGGTCGAGGATTTCGTCACCTACAGCCGGCGCGGCACGTTGGGCGAGATGCCTCATTTCGTGGGCACACCCGCCGCCGTCGCCGATGAGATGGCGGAATGGTTCGAGGGCGAGGCCTGCGACGGCTTCGTGCTCGCCGCGACCCACATGCCGGGCGCCTACGAGGATTTCGCCCGCCTCGTGGTGCCCGAGCTGCAGCGGCGCGGCCTGTTTCACCAGGACTATGCCGGGCCCACGCTCCGGGAGAATCTCGGGCTGGGAAAAGCGCTATGATCGACCGATGAACATCAAGGACGGTGCGGCGCACCTGCGCGCTCTCGACAAGGATCGGGCGGTCTATCTCGACGGTGAGCTGATCACGCGCGTCGCCGACCACCCGGCTTTCGCATCCGCCTGCCGCTCCGCCGCGGCCCTCTACGACTTCCAGGCGGCCGAGGCCAACGTCGAGCGCATGACCTTCGAGACCGAGACAGGGCGGCGCGTAAACCGCGCCTGGCAGATGCCGCGCAGCTATGACGAGCTGATTGCCAGGCGCGAGGCGCTGACCGCCTGGGCCGAGCTTCATGCAGGCTACCTGGGCCGCTCGCCCGATCATCTGGCTTCGTCGATCGCAGGCCAGATGATGGGGATCGAGGTCTTCGAGCGCCACGGCGCGCGCTTCGCTACAGCGCTCCGCGACTACTACGCCTACGCGCGCGACAACGACCTCTACCTCAGCTACGTCATCGTCAACCCGCAGGGCGACCGCTCCAAGTCGTGGGGCGAGCAGCCGAGCGAAGAGATGACCATGCGGGTGGTCGACGAGGATGCGGAGGGCGTCACCGTGCGCGGCGCCAAGATGCTCGGCACCGGCTCGATCATGGCCGAGGAGATCCTGGTCGCGACCCTGCAGCCGCTGCAGCCGGGCGAGGAGCGCTTCGCCATCTCCTTCGCGCTGCCACTCGCCACGCGGGGCCTCAAGGTGCTCTCGCGCAGGAGCTACGAGGCGAGCGCCACGAGCCCCTGGGACTATCCCCTCTCCCACCGCTTCGACGAGAACGACTCCATCGTCTACTTCGACGACGTGAAGGTGCCGTGGGAGCGGGTCTTCCTCTTCGGCGACACGGACATGTGCCGGGCGCAGTTCCACGACACGCCGGGGCACGTCTTCCAGAACTACCAGTCGCAGATCCGCCTGGTGGTGAAGCTCAAGTTCCTGCTGGCACTCGGGCGCCGCATCGCCGAGACCATCGGCACCGCCAAGTTGCCGCCGGTGGTCGGGCAGTTGGGCGAAATGGCGGCCGAGGTCGCGGCCGTGGAGGGACTGCTCTACGGCATGGAGAGCGCGGGCGGCATGGTGGGCGAGTACTACGTGCCCAATGCGAGCATGATGTACGCGGCCCAGGTGCAGACCCAGGCGCTCTATCCGCGCCTGATCGACGGGATCCGCTCGCTGGCCGGCGGCGGGCTCATCATGCTGCCGTCATCGGTGGCGGACCTGGAGAACCCGGACATCGCGCCGCTCTTCGAGCGCACGCAGGTCTCCGCCAGGCCGGGCGAGGGTGCCCAAGAGCGGATGGCGCTGATGAAGCTTGCGTGGGACGCGGTGGGCTCCGAGTTCGCCGGCCGCCACACCCAGTACGAGATGTTCTACGCGGGCGCCAAGTTCGTCACCACCGCGCACTGCTTCAGGCGCTACGACTGGGCCGGCGCCGACCGCATCCTGGAAAGGCTGATGACCGGCAACGAGGGCCCCGGTGCACCGTGAGAGTCGGCGTCGTCAATCTCGGCGCCATCGTCTCCGGCGACTGGCGCGCGCCCTTTGTCGAAGGCGATGCCCTCGTCGCCGCCGACGGCCTGCTGGAAGCCGTGGGCCAGGTGCCGCCCGCCGCCCTCGACGCCTGCGATGTCGTGATCGACGCCGGCGGCGCGACGGCGATTCCGGGGCTGATCGATTCCCAGGTCCACGTCACCTTCGGCGACTTCACGCCGCGCCAGAACACCGTGGGCTACCTCACGAGCTACGTCCACGGCGGCACCACCACGGCGATCTCCGCCTCCGAGGTTCATGTGCCGGGCCGGCCGAAGGACCCCGCCGGGGTCAAGGCGCTCGCGGTCGCGGCCTTCAAGTGCTTCGAGCATTACCGGCCGGGCGGCATGCGTGTGCATGGCGGCTCCATCATCCTGGAGCCCGGCCTCACCAGGGCGGACTTCGACGACGTGCATCGGGACGGCGTCTGGCTCGCCAAGGCCGGCTTCGGCGCGGTGGAGACGGCGCGGGACTACGTGGCGCTGGTGCGGGATGCGCGCGAGGCCGGCCTGCTCACGACGCTGCACACCGGCGGGGCCTCGATCCCCGGCTCCTTCCCCATCACCGGAGCGGACCTGATCGCCATCGACCCCACGGTCTCCTTCCACATCAACGGCGGGCCGGTCGCCATCGAGGACCGCTATTTCGAGCAGGTGGCGGCGGAGACCGGGATCGCCATGCAGGTCTGCACCGCCGGCAATCTGCGGACCACGCTGCTCTGCGCCGAGATGGCGCGCAAGCACGACGCCTTCGATCGCTTCCTGATCGCGACCGACACGCCGACCGGCAGCGGCGTCATGCCGCTCGGCATGATCTACACCATGGTCCACATCGCCTCGATCGCCGGCTTCGATCCCACCTGGATGATCGCCGCCTCCACCGGCAACGTGGCGGAGATCTATGGGCTCAACAGCGGCTTCCTCAGGCCGGGGCGGGATGCGGACGTGGTCATCGTCGACGCCCCGCTCGGCGCCACCAAGCCAGATGCGCTGACGACCATGAGCAACGGCGACCCGGTCGCCATCGGCGCGGTGATTACCGACGGCATCCCCCGCTTCGTCGGCCGCAGCCGCAACACCCCGCCGACCACCCGCAAGGTCGCCGTCGCCCGCTGCGAGGTCCCGGCCTTCGATCCGTCGTAGGGCGGTGCACCGGCGCCTAGCGAAGGGCGTCGATCGTCTGAACGTGGCCGCCTGCGGCGTAGGTCAGGATGGCGTAATCGGCGGTGAGCAGGGGGGCGCCGTAATGGCGGGCGGTTGCGACAATCAAGCGATCCGCCGGATCGGCGTGGAATGCGCCCGGCAACCGGACACTCTCGATAGCGATTGCTGGCTCGATCGGAAGCAGCCCGATCGCTGGCAAGGCAAGCACCGCCATGATCCACTCTCGGACTTCGCGCGAGAGCCGGAGGCGGCCCTTCTCGGCCAGCAGGGCGATTTCCCATGGCGTGATGGCGGAGATGCCTATGCCATCCGCCTGCTCCGCCGCAGTTATCTTGGCACGCGCGTCGGCGCCGAGCCGCCGTTCGTCCTCTATGGCCCATATCAACGCATGCGTGTCGAGCACGATCACCGCACGGCGTTCCAGTCAGCGGGGTCGGCGGCCGGCCCGAAGGGGTCGTCGTAGGCCAGCACCGATCCCTTCATCGCACCAATAATCGATCGTCCCGCGTGCTCCGGCGGCACCGGCGACAGCACCGCGACCGGTTTGCCGCGATTGGTGATGGTAACCGGCTCGCCATCTTCGGCCATCTCATTGATAATACGGAGACATTTCGTCTGAAATGCGGCCGCCGCAATCGTCTTGCCCATTGCTCCCGCCTCGTCTCGTATATATATACGTATTATATGTACGTATATATATACGGCAATGATGTCAAGCGAGTAAGGTATACCTGCAGCGCGTGCCGAAGCGGTCCCTGTCAGCCTTCAGTCGATCTCGTCTTCGGGCACGATCCATGGCTCTTGAAGCGCCGCGTCGCGCCATTCGACGAAGGCCGGGAGGCTGAGCACGGCGCGACTGTAAGCGGCGCAGGTCTCGTCGAGATCGACGCCGTAGGTGTCGAGCCGGGTGACGACCGGCGCGTACATGGCGTCGGCCGCGCAGAAGGCGCCGAACAGGAAGTCGCCGCCGGCCCCGTAGCGGCAGCGGCAATCGCGCCAGATCTCGCAAATGCGGTCGATATCGTCGTCGACCCCCGGTCCGCGGCCCCTCCCCTTGAGGTCCAAACGACGCAGGTTCATGGGCATGTGATTGCGGAGCGCGGTGAAGCCCGCGTGCATCTCGTTGGCGATGGCGCGGGCTGTGGCGCGGGCCTCGCGGTCCCCGGGCCAGAGACCTGCGTCCGGGAACAGCTCGTTGGCGTACTCGATGATCGCCAAGGTCTCCCAGACGGTGCGCTCGCCGTGCAGCAGCGCGGGTACGCGCCCAGACGGCGAGACGGCGGCGATGGCCTCCTTCCAGTTCTCGCCGCACAGCAGGAGCAGCCGCTCGTTGAAGGGGATTCCGGCCTGGCGCAGCGCAAGCCAGGGCCGGAGCGACCAGGACGAGTAGTTCTTGTTGCCGATAATCAGGGTGAGTTCGCTCATGGCGCTATGCAACTACGCACCGGGTTACTCAGGGCGGCGCACTATAGCGTCGCGCCCTGTGTCGGCAATGCCGGGCGGCCGCGACCGGCCGGTCAGCGCGTGGCGTCGATGGTGTGAACGTGGCCGCCTGGAGGGCGGTCAGGTCGGCGGCGAAGTAAAGCACCAGCTCGCGGACCTTGGCCTCCGAGATCCTCGAACGTCTCACGTACTTGTTTTTCGTTGCCATGCCCAGCCTCGGCACACATCACAACAGCCTCGGCCAGGCAAAACCCGTACACATTTATGACAGTCGTCAATCTGGCGCGGCCCGCCTCCCTTGGAGAGGCCTAGTCGACGGTATCGTCCTCGTCGGCGCCGCTCATCAACTGGGAAAACCGCACCGGCAAAATTTCCTCGGTCTCGAACCGCCCATCCCCGTCCTTGGTGACCAGCAGCAGGCGCTGGTCGTCCTCCAGGCCGGCGGGGATCACCATGCGCCCGCCGGGCTTGAGCTGCTGCAGGAGCGCCGGCGGGATCAAGTCCGGCGCCGCGGTCGCGATGATGCGGTCGTAGGGCGCGTGGTCGGGCCATCCCAGGCTGCCGTCGCCGACGCGGAACTGGACGTTGCCGTAGCCCTGCTCGTCGAGCCGGCGGCGGCCGCTCTGAGCCAACTCCTCGATCAACTCGACGGTGTAGACCTCGGCCGCGAGCTCCGCCAGCAGCGCCGCCTGATAGCCGAGCCCGGTGCCGATCTCGAGCACCCGGTGCTCCGCGCCAATATCCAGCAGATCGGTCATCAGCGCGACGATGAAGGGCTGCGAGATGGTCTTGCCGCAGCCGATGGGAAGCGGTGAATCGAGGTAGGCGTAGAGCGCCATCTCCACCGGCACGAAGGCGTGACGCGGGACCCGCCCGATCGCTTCCATGACATCGCCCGCGATGGCGGCTCGGCCGGTCTTGCCGCTGACATGGTCGGCATGGAGTGCCACCTGCTCGACCATGGTTCGGCGCAGGATCGCGAATTGATCTTCGTTGGTATTCGCCGCCGTCATGGCTGGTCCTTACGCCTCGGCGTGCGCGCATGCCAGCGGGCACCGCGCCCGCCCATTACTGCTATAAGTAACGTATCCGCGCGACAGCCGCGAGCCCACCGGTGACGATCCTCTGCCGCGACCGCCCTAGCGAGGGGAGACCGACCCGCTTCGATGAAGCCCGCCGAGCCGGGCGCGGGGCGGGCGCATGACCGGCTCGCTCGCGCTGCCGCTCTGGATTCTCGCGGTGGTAGGCGCGCTCGCGCTCTGGGCCGCGCTGGACCGGATCCTGATGCCGAGCGCGCGCTGGTTCCTGCGCCGCCGCCTTAACCGCATGATCGAGGAGGTGAATACGCGGCTCGAGCTGCAGATCCCGGCGTTCCAGCAGACCAAGCGCCGGGTGCTGATCGACCAGCTCAGCTACGACCCGCAGGTGATGGAAGCGATCGACGCCGAGGCCGAGGCAACCGGCACGCCGCGCGAGGTGTTGAGCCGGCAGGTGGAGCGCTACGCCCGCGAGATCGTACCCTCCTTCAACGCCTACGCCTACTTCCGGATCGGCTATCACGTTGCGCGGCGCGCGGTGGAGAGCCTCTACCGCGTGCGCCTCGGCTATTCGGACGACGAGGCGCTGGCCCGCATCGAGCCCGGCGCCAGCGTCGTCTTCGTGATGAACCACCGCAGCAACATGGACTACGTGATCGTCGCCTACATGGCGGCACATCGCTCCGCGCTCAGCTATGCAGTCGGCGAATGGGCGCGGGTCTGGCCGCTCAGGATGCTGGTGCGCTCGCTCGGCGCCTACTTCGTGCGGCGCGGCTCGGGCAGCCGCCTCTACCGCCAGGTGCTGGCGCGCTACGTGCAGGCAGCGACCGCCGGTGGCGTGGTTCAGGCGGTCTATCCCGAGGGCGGGCTCAGCCGCGACGGCCGCCTGCGCAAGCCCAAGCTCGGCCTCATCAACTACATGGTCTCGTCCTTCGACCCGGAAGGGATGCGCGACCTGGTCTTCGTCCCCGTGGGGATCAACTACGACCGGGTGCTGGAGGACCGCATGCTGGTGCGGGCGCCCGGCCCCGGCGAGCCCCGGCGCAGCCGGGCGCGCGTGCTTGCGACCGCGTTCCGCTTCGTCGCCCACAACGTGGGCCTGATGATCCGGCGGCGCTGGTACCGCTTCGGCTACGCCTGCGTGAACTTCGCCGCGCCGATCTCAATGCGCGACTACGCCAAGGCCCGCGAGGTCGACTTTCGTACGCTGGAGCCCGACGCCCGCCACGAAGCCGTCGAGAAGCTCGGCGGCGAGCTATTGGAAGCGATCGCGGCGGCGATCCCGGTGTTGCCGGTGTCCCTGGTGGCGACGGTGTTCGTCCACTCGGACGGGGCGCTCGACCTGCTGGAAATCAAGGGGCGCACCCAGGCGTTGATCGACCGGCTGGAGCGCGAGGGCGCCTACGTGCACGTCCCGCGGGCGGACCGCGACTACGCCGTCACCGTGGGCCTGCGCATGCTGACGCTGCGCCACTTCGTGACCGAAGCGGACGGCCTCTACCGCGCGAACGAAGGCGAGCGCGACATGCTGCGCTACTACGCCAACGCCATCGAGCATTTCCTACCCGATCCGCAGGCCGGCTGACTGGATTGAATAGGGCGCCGACGGCGGGGGCCGCCGGCACGGTGGACTACTCGACAGCCTCGACGAAATAGACGCTGCTGTTGCAGGCGCGGAAGCGCATCGGCAGCACCGCCTGGTATTCGTGGCAGTTGTACCACTCCTTCGCCCTCTCCATGCTCGGAAAGCGGATGATCACGATCCTCGGCGGCTTCGACATGCCGTCCATGTGGGCGACATTGGTGGTGGCGGCGATCAGCTCGCCGTCATACGCCGCGACCGAGGGGCCGGCCTTCTCGGCGTACTCGTCCATAAGCGCTTGATCGAACACCTGAGATTCGGAAATCAAATAGGCAGCAGGCATGGCTGTTCTCCCTGAGTTGGGCCGTGTCGTTCGTCGTTTCGGAAAGGGTCAGAGCTTGCGGGCCTGGCGGTGACCTTCGTAGACCGCCTCGTAGGCGGTGCGGGGCGCGGTGGCGTCGCCGATGGTCTCGACCGAGACGCCTCGCGCAGCAACCGCATCGTGCAGCGCGTTCTCCGAGCGCCGGCCGGTCGCCATGACGATCCAGTCGGCCTCGATCGTCCGCTCCGCCTCGCCGTGGTGAACGTTGTAGAGCGTCACCTTGTCGCCCTCGATACGGCGGACGAAGTGATCGACGCAGACCGTCACCCCGGTCTGGTAGAGCTTGGGCAGAATCCAGTCGAGATAGACGTCGAGGATGGTCTCCATGCCGATCATGGGCCAGCGGGTGACCAGCGTGACGTCATCGGCGCCGCCCTCCTTGCAGGCGACGGCGGTGAGCGGCGCCACGACGTCGCAGAGGTCGTCCAGCACCATGACCTTGCCGCGCGGCCGGGCCTGGCCCTGCGCCACCGCATCCCAGCCCACGCAGTTGCCGGTCTCCCAGCCGGGGAGCGGGTCGCCGGTCCAACCCTGGAAGCCGTCGACCGCGACGGAGGATCCCGTGGCCACCACCACGTGATCGGGCTTCACCGCCTCGAGCGCCTGGTCCAGGTCCTCCTCCGTGACCGGTGCGCCGGTGACGATCCGGGTGCCGTTCTTCTCGGCCTGCGCCGCGAGCCAGCGGCCGATCTCGCCGTACTCGGCACGGGTCGGCAGCAGCGCCTGCACCCGCACATGGCCGCCGGTCTCGCCCTCGGCCTCGTAGAGCGTCACGTCGTGGCCGCGGGCCGAGGCGATGCGCGCGTACTCCAGCCCGGCCGGGCCGCCGCCGATGACCAGCACCGACTTGGGGTCGGCCACCTTGACCAGCGTGCCCTCGCCCCAGGCCTCCTCGCGCCCCACCGCGGGATTGTAGATGCACTGCACCCGCCCGCCCCGGCTCACGCTCTTCCAGCAGAAGTTGGCGGCAACGCATGAGCGAATGTCGTCGGTGCGGTCCTCCTGCGCCTTCTTGGCCCAGTGGGGGTCGGTGAAGAGCTGGCGCGCGAGGCAGATGGCATCGCCGTCGCCCGCCCCCAGAAGTTGCTCCGCAACGTCCGGTGTGGTGATGCGGCCGACCAGGAGCACCGGCTTCGACGAAACCTCGCGAATCTTGCGGGCGTAGCCCCGCTCCCAGCCCGCCTCGAACTCCATCGGCGTGTGGATGAAGGCGTGATGCACGCCGGCCGAGACGTCGACAAAATCGATATCGGCCCGCGTCTCGATTTCGGCGACGATATCGCGCACGTCGTCGATTTCGAGATCGCCCGGCCAGAAGGAGGTCGAGTTGATGCGGTAGCCGACGAACTTGTCGTCGCCAGCGGCGGCCCGCATCCGCTTCAATGCCTCGACGGGGAAGCGCAGGCGGTTCTCCTGAGAGCCGCCCCAGCGGTCGGTGCGCTTGTTGTAGAGCGGCGAGATGAACTGCCAGGGCAGGTAGCCGTGGCTGAGATGGAGCTCGACGCCGTCGAGCCCCGCCGCAAACGCGCGGGCCGCGGCGCTGCCGAAGGCCTCCAGCAGCTCCTCGATCTCGTCTTCGTCCAGCTCCTTGGGCGTGGACGCGCCGGGGAATTCGCCCAAGGGCACCTGGCTGGGCGAGAGCGTGTACCAGGTCGCGTCCGGGTCGTATGTGGCCTCCTGCTTGAAGGTGGGGAAGCCGCGCACGCCCGAGTGCCAGAGCTGGATCGCGAGCTTACAGCCCTCGGCGTGGACCGCGTCCGCAATCTTGGATAACGGCTCAATCTGCCGGTCGTCGAAGAGCTGCGGCATGAGCAGCGGCGCCATGATCGAGCTCTTGTGGACATGGGTTCCGCCGATGATGATGAGGCCGACGCCTCCCTCCGCGCGCTCCCGGTAGTAGTGGGTGGCCATGTCGATGAATAGACCGTTCCACGGGTCGGAGACCCAGCTCGGGCAGGTCGGCGGAAACACCACCCGGTTCTTGATCGTGGTGTTGCGAATCTTCCATTCCGAGAAAAGCC
>JAPPKP010000340.1 GCA_028819955.1 Rhodospirillaceae bacterium
CGGCAACCCGCTGATAAACAACCAACTTCAAAACAGGCTGTTAAACTTGGGCTAAGCGCTTTCGTGTACTCTGCAATCGGTTGAGGCGTCACGACTCGCGATAGCTCGCTTCCAGCGACCGTCATCGCAACACCATGCAGTTTCACCGTCCTCTCCTTCACATTCTGTTCCGCGAGAACCCAATCCCAAGGTACACCCTGATGGTACAGCTCCAGCTCGCGGTCTCTGTCTGGTTCGCTGACGACTACATATGTGTTGTAAGAGTCATAGTCGGAGATGATGAGTCCATGCTCATTTAGTCGATTTAGCTGCCCAAAACCGAGATCAAATTCAGCGATCGAATTCTGCCCTGCATTCCCGCCTAAAGATGGCACTCTAGCGTCAAAAATATCTCCTTCATGGCCCATTAGATACACTGCCGCAGAACAAAATCGTGAGAATAGCCGAGCAGTCGTCACATCGACGTCTTTCAAAATACCCAATGTTCGAATCGACGTCGTTCCGGGCTTTCGCACCTGTCCTGCCAGCACTCGGCTCCACAAGGCCTGCATCTCCTCAGACGACACGTCCTGCACCTCGTTGAAGAACCTTGCCGTCCAATCGTGATTAGCCGAGGCCGGCGCCCACGGTCAGCACGAAACCCCCGCCACTTGGATCGCGGCAGCGGCGAATACACCCCCTTCCTGCCTAAGCGCCGCCTCCGGCGTTTCGCACTGCCAGGCCTCGCGGCGCGCCTTCAGGCAACCGCCATGCCGCGCCCGAGTCCTTCGTGCTCGGCGACCTCGCCATCGACCGCGCGACGCGGCGCGTGACCGTCGCGGGCCGCCCAGTGCGGCTCACCGCCATCGACCGCGCGACGCGGCGCGTGACCGTCGCGGGCCGCCCAGTGCGGCTCACCGCCATCGAGTACAAGCTCCTGCACACCCTCTCGCTCGACGCCGGCGGGGCGACGACCTACGAGACGCTCAGGCGCCGGGTGTGGGGAGACCGGGGCGGCGCCAACCGGGAGACCATGCGCAACGCCATCCGCAAGCTGCGGGACAAGATCGGCGACGACGCCAGGAACCCGAAATACATCCTCAGCGAGCGCGGCCTCGGCTACCGCATGCCCGGTCCGGAGGACGCGTGAGGCCGGAAGCGGGCGGGAGCGCCGCTGCGTCCGCGCATTGCCGCTGCCCGGCGGCGCCTCACGGCGTCAGGTGTTCGAATTCAACGGATTCCCGCGCGATTCCCACACGCGACTCACGGGATCCCAGAGCACAACTCCGCCGTCTTTGACACGGCGGAGTTCCTGCGCGTTAGCTACACTCGGTCTTGACGTAGTCAGCCACGGCGTCGACAAGTTCCAAAGCCTTTTCTCTACCAAGGAAACCACGCATCGGCAGATACGAGCCCTGCATAGAGGACTCGATCGTCAATCCAGACCAGGATGTCGGCAAATGTTTCAACTCGTAGGATCGTAATTGCAGCTTCATGTCATGAGATAAACAGTTTCGAATAATTCTCAGGAATTGGTACCAGGGAGCGGATTCGATAACCTTCATCTGGTCTGTTTCTTCGCCAAACAACTTTACCTGTTCAAAGAGTTCTTTCATGCAGTTTCTCAGGACGGCATTTCGAAACTGTCCTGTCGCCCATTTCAGGAGGTCATCATCTTCAAAGATGTACTCGATGTACCGAATTGCCTGTGCCTCGGGATGCTCGTCCAATAACGAAAAGATTTCTTCCAGTCGCACTCTAGCATCCGGCAATGCCAGCAGCGCAATACCTGCTTGCGCCAACGCGTAGTTGTTCTTGACAGTTTGAATCCGGCCCAGGATGTCCGACTTGTCCTTCATGCTCGCGATCGTCCCACTATGGTTCACACAATTCACCAGAAGCGTTTGCTCTTTGTCGACAGCGCAAAATTCTGCGCAATTCAGTCAGGCTCACCGAACGCAGTCCAGTCGTTCATGAAGTTCTCTATTTTGTCCCTTCGAATGTGTGGCCAATTTCCGTCATGCGAGGCGATTCGTACCAGCTTTCTGCTAGGAACTATAAAGTACTCCAGCCATTCTCCCTGCTTCTTCGACTTGCGTATGTTCACTAAAACGTAAATGTGACTGTCCGACACCGCCTCCTGCGCCTTCTTGCCAATCAGCCAAAACGAGTGTGTTCTGACGTTGGTCTTAACTTGCACCGAATATGCTCGCTTGCACTTCTGATCGGTTATCAGAAGGTCGGCTCCAACCGCACTTCTCGATGTCGGCGAGACAATAAAGCCGCGTTTTGATAGTTCCGCGGCAACCAGATATACGCCCCGCATTCCGGTGATCTGTGCTTTCGACGCCATTTTATTGTATCTCCCAATCGTATCCGATGCGTGTTCCAGCTTCGCTCATGGGGGATCAATTTCAAGAGCCTCACGACACCATTGCCTCACTCCAACCATAACCCTCCTGGCGTTCTCCGCTTCGTCTTGAGCCGTCTTCACTTCACCCGCGAGCACTCCGTCCTCTGTGTATTCGAAGTGGGCCTTCTCATGCACGAGTTGTCGTCTTGATCCCTGTAGCTGGCCGATCCACTCGAGCAGTTTGTCATCGCTACAGCCCAACAGGCTCAACTTCTCTCCGTAGGACAGCCGTTTGTCGACTTTCTTAAAGCATTTTCGACCGAGATTTTGGACAATCAGGAGATGCAGAAGAGCCTCAAGCCAGATGCAACTGAACACAATTGAAATCATCGCATCCTTGAATGATTTCTGTTCCGGATCGAAAACCTTTATGGTTCCCGGGCTCCCGTCGGGCATGGCTCGGACGTTGTTCGCCATGTCTTCAGACATCCGCTCGTATGCCGCATCGGCGATCGCGCCGAAAATGTGGACGTTAGAGAAAACAGGTTTGCGTTCCGCTCCCATGGAAGAACCGGCCTCCAGTCCACTTCAATGCTTTACTCGATAATAGCGGCAGGCCTCGGATGGACCGCCTTCCCCTCGGCGTTCAACCAGGCCGCGGTTCAAGAGCAAAATGCAATCGCTATTGACCCGTTGCTGATACCCATCTCTCCCGAATATCGCTTGTGCCAATTCCGTTTCCGTCCGTCCGGGTCCATTCTCGATCAGAAAAAGCAGCACGTCCGAAATCGTGGTCATCTTCTCCTCCCAGCAACCTTCCCCAAGACCCTTCCGCGGCTTTCCTGCATGCTCCATGCCTTACCATGTGTCACCGCCGGTCAGTATGTACTCGAACCGGTCGCATTCCCTTGCCAGCGTCTCGAGGTAGAACTTGAGTTCCTTGGCGTGCATGCTCTCGACCGGCTGATTGATCAGACCGATCACCCGATCACGATCATCCAGCGTGAACAGCACCACCGGCTTGAGGCCGTTGCGCCGCCAGATCCGGAATGCCAGCAACCGGCGGTCTTCACCAACGTCATCGGCGTTGGCCACGATCGAGTGGAACCGGTACCGGTCGTCTCTCCGCGCGAGATGTACGACCTGCGAGCGACCATCCCGCGTGAAGGAGATCGTCACGCGGTTGCCTTCACGCTCCCAAGGCAGGCCCTCGCGCGCCACCAGGTCATCGATCCGGCGATGCAGCGCTTGCATCAGTCGTCACTGCCGCCGAGCAAACCGGCGTCCCTCAGTGCGGCATGTATGTGGATTGCCGGTCGCAGCGTGTCCTCGAATATCGCGCACACGTCCTCCAGCTCTGTCGCGTCCGGATCGAACAGGATGTCACGACGCACATACAAGCGATCGTGGTGCCTCCCGGTTCGTGGATCGACACAGAGTTTCGCGGCGCCGGCATCGGCAGCGACGTCAAGCAAAGCATCCAAGACAGTGTCGTCCTGAAGATCCGCTACACCGATCGCGCTCTCGCACTCGATCAGGGTCTCTTCTCCCGCCACCTGGGAGCGGAGCCCGATCTTGAAGTGCTGTACGCTGCCGTCCGCAAGTCCCTCCGCTGCAATGCCTGGAAGCGCGCACGCGGCAATTCCACCGGATCGTTCATGGCGTTGGTGGGAGGGAAAGCGCTCAATGCCGTAGCGCTCGCAAAGCCCCCGCCAAAGCCTATCCAGATGGTCGTATTGGCGATCCCAGTCGGGACGGACAACTGCGTTCGCATTCAGTTCGCCTTCCATCCAGCCGCGCTCGATTGGGAACGCGGGTTCGAGCTGACCTTCGAGCGGCGGAATGTCTTCAACCTCCTCAAGCATTGCCCGATCGGCGTCAATTGCGCGCGCATCCGCACTCCCCGCCGTGGTATTGCGGTGTATCAACCGCAAGAATCTGTTGAGGCGGCCCAGCACGCGGCGCACCTGAAGCACTTCGACGGTGTCACGCAAATGCGGGTAATAGACCTGAATGAATTCCTCGGTCCCAGGTGATTCAGACACACCGTCGAGGCGGCGCTGCACCAAACCGCCGATGCGGTCCACCCGGCCGGTTCGCTGCTCCATAGCCGAGGGCGTCCAGGCAATTCCGTAGTGCACGATGCGTCGGCAGAAGGTGTGAAGGTCCTCTCCCTCCTGCAGCACGTCCGTCGTCACCAGCACCAGCGGAAACCCCGGCATACGAAACTGGCGCACCAGCCGCTGATTGACGCCGCCCGCCATGCGCCCCACCGGCACCTGCCTTTGAAGCGTATCGCCGTAGAGGCGCGCGAGTCTCGGCAAGGGCAGGGACGGTACGTCGGGGAAGTTTACCGAGACGATGTGGTCGAACGCTTCCGAGGCCTGCGACAGTTCCCGGAAAGCGTGGAAGCCCGGTTCGCGTTCCTGCCGCTCCAGAAGGTCGACGAAGCCGATCGCCAACTCGCTCGCCGATTGCGCATCCTGACGCTCACCGAGAGCGAATGACCCGACCCGCGCGATTGCCAACAAGTAAAGGTCGATGTACGCCCCGCCGAGACGCGCCATCGCACTCAGCAGCTCCCGACGCTGCTCGCGGCGCCGAAATGCCAGACCGAAATCCTCGTACGCCTCTTCCGGCCACAGCTTTTTTTGCAGCGAGGGGCGACGC
This sequence comes from Rhodospirillaceae bacterium, assembly GCA_028819955.1. The sequence continues at coordinate 5,003 of JAPPKP010000340.1, forward strand.
CGAAGCTCGGTGAAAATGGAAACAAGACCGAGGCCCGCATCGGTCGGCGGAAACCCAGCGGGCGGCGAAACCCCCAAGCCCGTCGAACGAAAGTCGGGAAAACGCTCTTCCAGGACAATCGCGGCACGATCGCCCAGCGACCCGCCGCACTTCCGAATCAGCGTGAGCCCGGCCGCCTGATATCCCTCGAATACGTGCAGCCGCGCATAGCCTTCGCGTCGCCGGCTTCTCTCGCCGAAAAACTCGAACGCGAGTTTCCGCAACCGCTCCTCGCACCGCTTCGTCGGCTCTCCCGTCACCCGGGCCAGCGACGCCAGTACCTCCCCCGGTGATTCAGCGCCAAGCAGGCTTGCCACATGGTCGTCCTCGAACAGAGTGGCGTACGCCGAGCTGACCGACGACAAGCGGTTCTTCTGGAACGCCGCACCGGAGAGCACGCCCGGGGGACCGGCGCCGCGGAAGAACCAGGCGAAGAAGCTCTCGACCCCGCCGTCGTCGTCGTCATCGAGGTCCTCGCGCCTGTCAATGCGCTCCTGCCCGCTCGACAAGCCAGAACCATCCTCAACGGCCATTTGCGTCTCTTCCGGCCGCCGCAGTCGGTCGCGTTCGTAGTCTTCGAACACATCGGAGATCTCCGAGCGAAGCCCCGGCAGACTCGACTCCATTCGCGCCCTGATCCAGGTGTCGAAGCTGTCCTCGAGCTTCGCCGCCAGCTCTCCCACCGTGGCGACCCTGCGTACGAACACGAGAGTCTTTTCTCCCGTGTCGAATGCAACGCTGAGATTGTCGGCGGTGGCGTCAAGCTTCGGATGGGGCAGCGTGCTCCGGAACCGTTCCCGGTAGGAGCGGACGACGGCTCCGATCGCGTCGGTGTCTATGCCGGCACGCTCCTGCTCGGCCAGACCCCGATGCTGCTCTTCGCCGTCGAATGTCGGTTCATCTGCGCCGCGACGGCGGACCGTCTCGACCGATTCAAGGAAGCTCTCGAACGACGACAGCATGCCGATCTGGAAGTGGTTGTTGAACCGCTCCGTCTGCAGCACCTCGGCCACCTTCTTCTGAATCAGCGCAACGACCAGCCGCTGTCTCGGATCGGCGATCTCGATCGGGTCGTCGTGCCGTTCGAGGCCCCCGCGACGCCATTCGCGCCTGTACATGTTCTTGGTGTAGAGCTCGCCCCCAATGCGGAGACCGGACACGCGGCGAATCAGGAGACGCCGGGCTACCCTTCGCTTCTCCTCATCTGACGTATCCGGATCCGCGAGCATCGAGACACTGACACCGGATTCGCCATTCGCGCCTTTCAGCATCGCGTTGCCGAAACCGAACACGGCGAGCTGCTTCTGGATGGCGGCGTAGTCGTCTTCGAAGGGAGTGGCCGATAGCAGCAGCACGCGCTTGGCCGTCCTCCTGTACCTCGGTTGCTCAAACGAGAAGCCGTCCGGGTGGCCAAAGGCGAGACCCATGACCCGGTTGCGCGTGCTGCCCTCGGCGCTGAAACCATGCTTCAAGTTGTGCGCCTCGTCGACGACGATCAAGTCTGCTTCCGGCAATGCACCGTTCAGCGCCACTGCGAAGGAGTCCCGAAACCCGTGCGCCGTGTAGTTCGGTATGTCCCGCCGGCCGAGCCAGGGGACCGCTTGAAGCAGAGCACAACGCGCCCTCTCGCGATCTTCGGGGTTTGAAGTCCTCAGGCTGAAGCTCGGCATCCGCAGGAAGAAGTCACGGTCCTGGTTGACCAGCGCCTCGCGGGCGAACTCCACGAGCGAGCCGCAGACCACCGGCGGCCACACCGGCCCGCCCTGGACCGACTTCACCCGGTTGCCGACCAGGCGCCAATTGTTATGGACAAAGTTGTGCAGCTCCTTCACCCATTTGCGCTGGATGTTCTCTCGCGGAGCGATCACCACGATACGTGCATGGGGATCGAGGTAGCGCAGCAGGCTCATCACGCCGAGCGCGACATAGGTCTTGCCCATGCCCACTTCATCGGCGAGGTACGCGCAGCCGTTCCGCGCCAACATGTTGAACGCCGCCACGGCACCCTCGCTTTGCTGTCCGGCGAACGCCTTGCCGCGATCCTCGCCGGAAGGAGCGAAGTCGATCAGCTCATCCAGAAACTCGGGCGTGATGGTTCGCATCAAACGCGGCCCAGATCCTCGAGAAACGCCGCCTCGAACCAGTCCAGGAAGCCACGGGCCTCGCCGTCCTCGCCGGGGAACACCTCGCCACGGCCTTCAATCCCATCCGCGATCAGTCGATCGAGCCTCCTCACCAGCGGCTGGCGTTCGCTGAAGAAAGTCGGGTAACCGTCTTCCAGCGAATCCCGAAGCTGCTTGGCGGTGAGGAATGTGATGTAGCGCAGCACCGCATCGCCGTCCGTCCGCTCGAGCGTCTTGCGGAGCAACTCAGGCAATGAATCGTACTTCGCGCCCAGCAATCGCATCTCGGCATCGTCGTAGCGCTCGTCTTCCAGTGCCTCCTCCATGTGGCGGCGCAGGCACCCGAAGGCGTGGAAAACGCCGGCGAAACGGTCGAACAGGGTGCCGCCGGCCTCCGCGGAGGCCCGCCGGACTGCGGGCAGACCTTCCAGTTTCTCATCGAAGGCGCCGTGCCGCTCGATGAACGCCGCGCGCTCTTCCGCCGAACGCAACGACCAGTACTCGAGGATCTCCTCCGGGCTCAGCTCGCTCAGAATTGAGGGCCGATGCGCCATGCCTTCCTCGCGCACCAGAACGCGCCACGAAGCGTCGTTGCCATGGATGACCAGAAAGCTGCTCGACTTGAGACTCTTGCAAACCGCGTCGGCCGCATCCCTGTTGCAGTCCTGCCATTCCTCCGCATCGGCACGCTCTATTGTGAACAGGTGCCGTCCGGACAGGTCCGTCACATCGAAGGGTGTCACCGCGCCTGCGCCAAGCCGCACGCGGAGAGTGCCTTCCCCCCAGTGATAGCTGACGGACACGCCGAACGCCGGCCGGTCCAGGCCATCGCCTTCATCAGTCGCGTCTTCAATGAATTGCCCCGCCTCACGTTCCACTGGTTCAAGCCACCAGCGTCTCGGCAGCGCCAGATGGGAGATGTCGATCAGGAACGACGCTTCGAGATTGCCTGCAGCGCCGTGACCGTGCGCCGCACTGGTGCAATTGGCCGAGCCGGCGAGGACCACGTCCCTGCCGTCCGCGTTCCAAAGACGGTATGCCTTCGCATGGAGGCGCCTGGGAGCCAGCCGCTCGCCAGCGCCGCTACCGGCGCGACGCGTTACACCCTCCCGCAGGTCAGCCCATCGCACGCCTTCGAGTTCTGCGGTGGCTCTGTATGCGTCTTCCATCACCAGCGCCTGACCGTCCGGGTCCCGCGGCAGATAAACGCGGGTCTCCTGCGGCCGCAGTGCTTCGATCAATCGTTGCAGGGGTGCCGAACCCCGCCCGTCGAAATAGGGAGAGATCACCTCAAGGTTCCAGTCGCCGCCGCCGAGCCGCAACTCCGCAAGCCAGTCGGCAAGGTTCAACCGACGTTCACCACCGAACATGCGCGTGCGCCAGCGTCCCGCCGCGCGCGCATTGGCATGCTGTTGTCGCGAGACTCGATCGCGCAGGAACGTGTGCACCGCGTCCAGTGCGCGGTGGTCGTCCTCTCTCCCTGCGCAGCCTCGGATGCGGCGCAGAAGTGCAAGGATGTCGCGCCGGTACGAGACCCTCTCGGGCCCCCTGTCGCGATCTGCAATCTCCTCAAAATGCGCGCACTCGACGTTCTCCCACCACCCCGCACGCGTCAGATTTGCGGACATGCACGCGACCATGAGCGACAGGCGGTGCCCTTTCCCGCTCTCGCTGCCATCTCCCTCATCGCCATCCTCCAACAGGAGAAAGGCAAGCTTCGGATGGAATGCTCCCGTTCTTCTGTGGACGTCGATCCGGCGGTAGTCCAGGCGCGCCGGCTCAGCGTCCTGCGAGAGAGCGGCACGGTCGTAGTACACCGCCAGGTGATCGACGCCGCGCAGCGCATCCTCCAGCTGCAACAGCCGTACTTTGTCCACCTGGCTGAAGCTCTGGGAGAACAGCAGCGGAAGCACCTGCAGCTCGAAGAAGCCCGGGTCGAAGTTGAACGTGGTGAAGACCGCGCTCCGCACGCGACGCCCACCAATGGCCTCGCCGAACCGCTGGGAGAGCACCGCCTGAGGAATCGCCGCCGTGTCGGTCATGCTGCCCTGTCGAGCTGCCCGATGATCGACTTCAGGGGTGCGATGAAGTAGCCGTTTCGCCACAAGGCCGATAGCTCGTCGCCCGACGGCAAGGCCTGTTCCGCTCCCCGGTACCGCACGTCCAGCGTCTTGTCCTCGGCGATCAGCACCCACGCCGCGCCGCCCCGGCGCCGCATCACATCCTCGTGCCACGCGAGCAATGCATCCAGGGCATCGACGTAGTTGCCGCCATCAAGCGCGCGCTGGCATTTCGAGAAACATCCGCCGACCCCTTCAGACGAGGCCGAGCGCACCTCTGCCAGCAAGTCCGCGTTCCTCGCCGCGTCGATGTACGGCACCGAACGGCCCCAGCGATCCGTCAGCTCCTCGGCCACGTCTCCCAGCTCTCGCCCATGACAGGTCAACACGAAGTCCAAGAGAGACATGGCCGGCGCGAGAACGGCCTCCAATCTAACGATCCGATCGAGTCGGTTTGCCAGCCCGTCATCCACGGATCGTGCCGCTTCGCACAGTCGAACCATGTCCTCGCGACCGATTGCGGCATCCGGATCGGCATTGTCCACCAGCATCTCGCACAGCCGCTTCTGGCGGTCCCGCAGTAACTCGCTGTCATGCCGGACATGAATGCCGTCGCGGAGATAGGCGCCATAGAACGCCTGCTCTTCGGCGGTAAACGATTCCGAGAGTACGTCCTTCAGTGCCGCGAACGCTGCGTCGGGAGTCGCCGTGTCGAGCTGTCCGCCCCTCTCCACCAGGTACAACAGCTCATCCAGGACTCTCTGCAATCTCGGCAGGTATGCACTCTCCACGAACGCCTTCGCGTCCGGTGTCACCCCCACCGGCCCATCCGAAATCAAGCCCGAGATCCGTGCCGAGACGGAAAACAGGCCCCACAGCCCGTTGACCTTCTGGTCGATGAGAATGAACCCGTCGGGATTGGCGCCGATCGGCACCTTGCCCGAGCCTTCGGCAACCTTGGACCGCACCCTGTCGATGCCCCGAATGTCCGAGCCGACGCCGTGCCCCACGTGACGCGCATAAGCCCCGGCCTGCTCGAACCGCAGGAACGCATCCAACGCCGATTCCCGACCCAGCCTGCCTTCCTCGATCAACATCTCCGTCAGGTAACGCGCTAGCAGCAGAATCGCGAACCCGCGTGCGGAGTTCGTCTGCATGGTCAGATTGGTGACCACGTGCCGTCCGAACGCGGCCCAGACGGGCTGAGCCCCGAGGGGATCCCGTGATCCCTTTATCTTGGCGTTGGGGTCTTCCAGAGTGAGAAACACGACATCAATTTCTTAGGGTGTGTCGAGCAAGTCTTCCTGCCGCTCATCCGCGCTTCCGCCTCGCCCAGTACCGGACGCATCGAAGGCGCCGCGGGCGCGGAGATCGTCGCCGCTGAGAAGAGGCCCGTCGCAAATTCGGCTGAGGAGATCGGCTTGGCGAGATTCGAGCGCCACCAGGCGACCGAGGACATGAAGCACGTTCATGAGCTCCGTCGTGTACTCCGCCGGCCAGCCCTCGGGCTGGATATTCTCGAGCGGCGACGGCGGGCGCCGGTCGCCGATGATGGGCCGGGAGCGGTCGAGGCGGCGGTAGCTGAACCACTGCACCAGCACCTGCTTGCCTGACACCTCGTACTCCCACACCGCTCGCGGCACGTTGTCGATGTAGCCGTCGCCGATTCTCAGGCGCTGTGCCGCGGCATCGTACTCGATGCGATCGGGGAAGCGGTCAGGATCGGCCGGAATCGCACCGTCCCTCGGAACAACGGGGCGCTCCCCCGCCGGCATGCGCGGCGCGCCGTTGGGCCGTCCAGCGCCGGGATCGGCGAAGCGCTCGCCGAAGCAATGGAGCCAGATCACTACCCGCCCGATTTCGACGGCCTCGGCGAAGAGCGAGGCGTCGGCGGTCATCGGAAAGCGCAACCCCGGCTGGACGAGATCGGATTGAAAACGAGCCGTGTACGCAGGATGCGCCGCGACGGCCGCGAAATAGGCCATCAGTTCGGGCGCGGTGACGATGGCGCTCAGAGCTTCGCCCATCTCGCGAAGCAGGCTTGCCTTGAGGTTCGGCGATTGGGCTCGGCGGTCGGACCAGAGGGGAAACACGCGCCCCCCAAATGATCCCTTGTAGTGATCCAAGTCCGGTATCGCCGCCGAGAACGTCACGGCAGGTCCCGTGCTAGGCGCATACAGGTGCAGCGCGGTCATGTACACCTGCTGGCTTGAGTGGTTCTCCCAAAGCGTCGGGTTTGGCTGATTGACGAGACGGCCGTCCGGAATGATCCACTGCCGATCGAAAGAGCGGAATCCGTATCGAGCCGGTGTAACGACGGAGCCATTATCCTTGGCCACCGAGCCAGCGCGAAACTCATGGCCGTAGAGCCCCTGTCGAAGTGACTTGTTGACGTGCTTGTCTCCCGGCCGGCCACCGCGAAGGTGGGGATGAAAAAGCGTTTGCTTCCTCCCGGCGTCGGCTTCGGCCTGAAGCGCCCGCCATCGACGCTCGAGAGAGGCGCGGTCGGGAGCGATAACCCAGGTTCGCCCCGGCATGACCCCCGAGCCATCGTAGGTGAACAGATCCTCAAGCGGCGCGAAGTTGGCCCACGCCCCAGTGGCCCTCGGGAAGAACGAGGCACGGGATTCGGAAGAGCACTCCGTCCACCCACTGTCGTCGAGCGCAATCGTGCCGAGCGCCGTGAACTTGTCGTCTCGATGCCCCATGGGCAGCGCGCGGTATCGGACTCGCGCCGGGTTAGTCGACCCTTCGTCTGTGTTTCGCAGCGCCATGACGATGCACACGGGCTGCTGCACGCCCTGGAATATGCGCGTGGCCACCTGCGGCTGATGCCCCTCGGGCGAGCAGTCGATCACCCAGATCTCGTCTGCGTCGTTGCGCAAATCGGAGCGCATCTTCTGGAAGCCGGGTCCGTTGAGAAACCCCGCCACGGTGATGAAGGAGACAATGCCCTTCCTGTCCGGCTTTCGTCCTTCGATTCGCGAGGGATCGCCGTCCCCAAACACCTTCCAGGTCGCCCATCGCCAGAAATAGACGTAGAGGTTGCGCAGGTGTTTGGCATGCGCGCCGGCATTCCAGTCAGTAGGCGGCATCCATTGGCCGAGCGGCCCTTTGATCCTGGTGCCCTTGGTAGCGCCCTCGATCCATCCGCCCAGGCCCTTTGCCTTCTCCTTGTAAGGCGGGTTGCCGATGACGACGGTGATCTTCTCCTGCCGCTTGATCTCGTTCGCGCGTCTGCGGGACTCGCCAAGAGGCATGAGGATCTGCGGGATGTACTCCTCCTCGGCGTAAGGGTTGCCGAGCGTGTCGGTGACGAAGAGCCGCATCGAAGGCGTCGCTCTTGGGTCGTCGAGAAGTGAATGCAGCTCGGCCAGGATGCGCAATTGCGCCACCGCGAAGGGGCCGAACTGAATCTCGAACCCGATGAGGCGGGAAAGCGACGCCTCGATGACGCCGGGCACCGCTCCGGGCCCCTGATCGGCCTCAGTCGCCTCTGCGATGCGGCGCAGAACGCCGAGCAGGAACGTACCGGTCCCGGTGGCCGGGTCGGTAACCGTCACGTCTGCCGAAGCGAGCCCTTCCGACAAACCGAATCTTTCATCGGACCGCAATGCTTCATCGACCAGCCGGACCATGGCGCGAACCACCTCCGGCGGGGTGTAGTAGGAGCCCGTCTTCTTTCGCAGTTCGTTGTCGTAAACGCTCAGAAACTCCTCATAGAAGTAGAGCCAGGCCTCCGGCTCGCCCTTGCTGACAGCGGGCCAATGGACAGCATCAAGCACGCGTGTGAGCGTGGCGAGCGATGTCTTCAGTGTTGCCTGGCTGTCGGCATCGTCGGTGAGGAGGCGAAGCGCCGTACCGATCAGAGTGTTGGTCTGGCGCAGTTCGTGAGCGACCCGGTCCAGTCCATCGGCGAGGGTGATGTCGCGCGCCCGCGCCATCAGGAGACCGAACGTCACCGCTTGCGCATAGCCATCCGCGAATGCTTCATCCGTCGCGCTCGGGAACAGAAGCTTCCGCCAGTCCGTTGCGAGGTTCGTGAGCGGTGCAGACCCGTGATCCAGCTGCTCTACGACCTCCTCGCGAAGCAGGCGGCAAAGGCGAGCCGTGACGACGGCGAGTTGGGCAGCCGAGCGGGGTGGCTGCGGTTCCCATTGGAGGAAGTTGGCGAACAGCGACACGAGACCGTCCGGCGCTGCCAGCTTGCTGCCAGCGGTCGCGACATCGCCCTTCAGGTGAACGACCTGCCCCTCGAGCTCGCCGTTTCGCCATAGACTGAATGCATTGCCGTCGGTGTAGATCAGGTTGGGGAGGGTCTGGAGCTTCGCCCACTGCTCCTTGTCATGCGCTTCCTGGAAGCGGCGGGGATCGGCCCCCTTGCCCGGCGCCTTGACTTCGATGAAGCCGATCAGCGCGTCTCGGCGCGTGACGGCATAGTCGGGCCGCGTCTTGAGGTCGGCGAGAGAGCTTTCGCCAACCGCCACGACCGTACCGGGAGGAAGTCCTGTGAGCGCAGCCAGGCTCCCAATCAGCCCCTCCAGCGGCGCGCGCAGCTGGTCCTCGGGCGCACCGCTCGCTCCGGGGTTCGAGAGCTTCGATTTCGATTCAGCGCCGAATGTGGAAATGGCTTCTTGAAGGGTCATGCGCGATCACTGGCGTCGAATGAGTCAACCAACCTCCTCAGATACCCGACGACGCGAGCAGAAACGAGACCTTATGCTTGCTTAGCGACTGGCCCCAGCCGGCGCCGAGCCAGCTCATCCCGTGGCAACCTCGATCAGTGTCCGACAATGGTCGCTCGGTCCCCACTCGTCCACTTCGTTGAGGGCGCGCACCTTCACCCTTTCATGAAATCCGCGCGACGCGAAGGCGTAGTCGAGCTGGACCGTGGCGTCGGCTGCGGACTTGCCGACAGGGTAGAAGGTCGGAACGTTCCTCGTTTCCGCCGGCACATCGGGCGGCGCCACCGAGGCCTGGCGGCCATTCGGCGCTTTAGGTCCGAGAAACTCCAGACCGAGTGCTTCGAAGCGGTCCCACACCGTGAGCTGGCGCTCCGGCAGCGACAGGGTTCGCCCTGTCGCACCGTAGATCATATTCAAATCGCCCGCCGCGAGAATGCGGTGCTTGGATGGATCGTCGTGACCGATGAAGGCCGAGAGATCCGAGAGGATCCGGAGAGCCGACACGTCGGAAGCACCGGCCCTCCAAAAACTGCGGGTCGACGGGTGAGGTTTCATCCACCGCGCGTACATGGACGCGGCCACGAACGCCTCTTCTGGCCGGTCCAGCGGCGTCACCTTCGCAACAGCCATGGTCCCGATACCGCTCACCGCGATATCGCCATCTCCCAATTCGCTGATGGGCGGAACCTGACGGAAGCCCTGGACTTCGACCCGGTTGGAAAGCCGCACGACGAGCGGCCAGCGGTCATAGAGATGTCGGCTCCAGAGAACGTCGTCCTCGAACTCAATCGAGTTCACCAAGTCGCCGGGTGGGCTTCCCGCTTCCTGCAACAGCGCGACATCGACCTCCCCCCGGCGCGCCATCTCCGCCAGCTCACGCCATGGCTCCCAGCGCTTGGCGATATTCCAGCTCACTACTCTGATCACCGGGCGGCATCTCCTCTCCTGCGGGCTTTGGGGGCCGGATCGTCATTCTGCATGAGATAGTGCGATTGGGGATGCTCGGGGTCCGCAAACATGCCAAGCCAATTTGCTCTCAACCCACAATACGTAGAACGTGCGAACAGGACAGCCACCAGACAATCGCCCACCCCTGTCGAGCACATTTTGAGTTGACCGGTTTATGTACCAGATGAGTTGACCGCTT
>JAPPKP010000240.1 GCA_028819955.1 Rhodospirillaceae bacterium
GCGCCTCCGGCGCCATCGAGTTCGACGAGAACGGCGACGTGGCCGGCACCTACTCCCTCAACGGCGTCGGAGACGACGGCACCTGGACCCCGATAGAGTAGGGAGTTGACCGGCAGAGCCTGAACTCAGGCAGGAACCGGGGTGAGGGCGCTCGGTAAGTCAATGCGCCCTCACCGGGTGGTATGCGCTTGACGAGGCTGGGCTAGCGGCGCATCAGGCGGATGACGCGATGGTGGACGTGCAGATCGAGCGGCCGACCACGTCCGTCACGGACGATGCGGCGGCGCTCGCCGATCCCGGCGTCTCGCTCGAGCGCGGCGTTGCGGCGCTGCGCGCAGCGCTGGGGACGATGCCGGCGGGTGCCGGCGTCTACTGCATGCGCGACCGGCACGAGAAGCCCCTCTACGTCGGCAAGGCCAAGAGCCTGAGGAAGCGCGTCGCGACCTACGTCAACGTCCGCACGCTCTCCGTCCGCCTGCAGCGCATGATCGCGGCGACGGCATCGGTCGAGGTCATCACGACCGAGGGCGAGGTCGAGGCGCTGCTGCTCGAAAGCAACCTGATCAAGCGGCTCAAGCCGCACTACAACATCCTGCTCCGGGACGACAAGTCGTTCCCCTATATCCTGCTCCGCCGCGGCCATACCTGGCCTCAGATCACCAAGTATCGTGGCGCCAAGAGCGGGGAGGGGGACTACTTCGGCCCGTTCGCATCGGCCGGCGCGGTGGACCTCACGATCAACGCGCTGCAGCGTGCGTTCCCGCTGCGGTCCTGCTCGGATTCGGTGCTGGAGAGCCGCACCCGGCCCTGCCTGCAGTACCAGATCAAGCGCTGCACCGCGCCCTGCGTCGGCCGCATCAGCAAGGCCGATTACGACGGGCTGGTGGAGGAGGCGCGGGCCTTCCTCGCCGGGCGCAGCCGGGAGGTTCAGCACCGGCTCACCCAACGGATGACCGCGGCGAGCGACGCGCTGGAGTTCGAGACGGCAGCGGCCTATCGCGACCGCATCAAGGCCCTCGCTCATATCCAGATGCGCCAGGGCATCAACCTGCCCTCCATGGGCGATGCCGACGTCGTCGCCATCCACGACGAGGCCGGCCAGGCCTGCGTGCAGGTCTTCTTCTTCCGCTCCGGGCAGAACTACGGCAACCGGGCGTTCTTCCCGCGCCACGCGGCGGACGAACCGACGGACGCCATCCTCCGCGCCTTCATCGGGCAGTTCTACAGCGCGCGGGAGGCGCCGCCGCTGGTCCTGGTGAACCGGCCGTTGGCGGAGGCTGCGTTGCTCGCCGAGGCGCTGACACTCAAGGCGGAGCGCAGGGTCAAACTGCATCGCCCGCAGCGCGGCGAGAAGCGCAAGCTGGTGGAGGACGCCGAGCGCAACGCGCGGGAGGCGCTCGCTCGCAGGCTCGGCGAGAGCACGGCGCAGCGGCGCCTGCTGGAGACCCTGGCCCAGACATTCGGGCTGGAGAGCACCCCCGACCGGATCGAGGTCTACGACAACAGCCACATCTCGGGCACCGATGCGGTCGGCAGCCTGATCGTGGCGGGACCGGAGGGCTTCATCAAGAACGGCTATCGCAAGTTTACGATCCGGTCTGCGGCGGCACCGGATCCGGCCGCGCCCGGCGACGACTATGCCATGATGCAGGAAGTGCTGACCCGCCGCTTCTCCCGCCTGATCAAGGAGGACCCCGGCCGTGCCGGTGAATCGTGGCCGGACCTGGTGCTGATCGACGGCGGCGCCGGCCAGCTCGGCGAGGCGCGCCGCGTGTTCGCCGATCTCGGCATCGCCGACCTCGCGGTCGCGGCGATCGCCAAGGGGCCGGAGCGCAACGCCGGCCGTGAGCGCATCTTCCTGCCCGACAGGCCGCCGGTCTCGCTCGGCGCGCGGGACCCGCTGCTCTACTTCCTGCAGCGCCTGCGGGACGAGGCGCATCGCTTCGCCATCGGCACCCATCGGGCCAAGCGCGCCAAGGCGCGGGCCCGCTCGGCGCTCGACGAGATTCCGGGGGTCGGCCCCCGCCGTAAGAAGGCGCTGCTCCACCGCTTCGGCTCGGCGCGGGGCGTGAGCCAGGCAGGCCTCGCCGATCTGGAAACCGTAGACGGCATATCGGGCACGGTCGCGCGGGCGATCCATGACCACTTCCGCGCCGATCGCTGACGGCGCAGGGGCCTCGGATTCCGTGCTGGAGGCCGACTCCCTGCGCGTGGCCAGCTGGCCCAACGCGGTCACCGGGCTGCGCATCGTCATGGTTCCCGTGCTGGTCGGTTCGTTCTTCATTGCCGGCGCGAGCGGGCTCTGGCTCGCCTTCGCGGTCTTCGCTACGGCGGCGCTCAGCGACTTTTTCGACGGCTGGCTGGCGCGCAGGCTCGATCAGCATTCGCTATTGGGGCGAATCCTCGATCCCATCGCCGACAAGCTCCTGGTGGCGGCGGCGCTCGTCATGCTGGCCACCGACGGACGCGCACCGGTGATCGCCGTGGTGGCGATCCTCCTACGCGAGTTCCTGATTTCCGGGCTTCGGGAGGCTCTCGCCGGCAAGGTAGCGCTCCCGGTCCAGCCGCTTGCCAAGTGGAAGACCGCCGCGCAGATGGCGGCCATCGGCCTGCTGCTGCTGGCCCCCGCCATCGCGCCCTGGCTCTCCGAGGCTGCGGGCAGCGGCCTCGCCAGCGCCGGCGAAGGGCTGCTGTGGCTCGCGGTAGTGCTGACCTGGGCCAGCGCGATCGGCTATGTTCGGGCCAGCGTGCGCGGCCTGCGAGCCGCGCACCCAAAGCGGGAGGAGTAGGTGCAGCGATTCGGGGTCACGGGGCTGAGCGACAGCGGCAAGACCACGCTGGTGTGCCGGCTGCTGCCGCGGCTGCGCTCGCGCGGCCTGCGCGTCGCCACCGTGAAGCACGCCCACCACGGCTTCGACCTGCTGCCAGAAGGGCACCCCGCCCAGGCCTGGCGCGCCGCCGGCGCCCGCGACATCGTGCTGGCGGCGCCGGACCGCTTCGCTCATCTCCGCGAAACGGGCGACGACGGCGAGCCGCCCCTGGACCGGCTGCTCGAGCAATTGGAGCCGGCCGACCTCGTGCTGATCGAGGGCTACAAGCGGGGCGGCCACGACAAGATCGAGGTGCGCCGTGGCACGGGCGAGGCGCCGCTCCTCGCCGCCGCGGACCCCACCGTCGTGGCCATCGCCAGCGACCGGCCCGTGCCGGCGGCGGCCTCGCTCGGGCGCGCGGTCCCGGTATTCGATATCGACGACGTGGCGGCAATCGCCTCGTTCGTGATTTCGCATTGCGCCGTCGCCGGACTCAACGAACCGATGTTGGCCCATGGCACAGCTTAGCGACGACTGCTTCGCCTTCGGCGGTGCGCTGACTCCGGCGGCGGAGGCGCTGGCGCAGCTTGAGAGCGTCGTTCATCCCATCGCCGAGACCGAGACCGTGGGCCTGAAGGCGGCGAACGGCCGCATCCTGGCGGAAACCGTCGTCTCGGAACGCGCCGTGCCGCCGCACGACAACGCCGCGGTCGACGGCTACGCGGTCTTCTTCGACGACCTCAATGCCACAGCCGACACGCGGCTCCGGTGCACCGGGCGGGCTGCGGCCGGGCACCCGCTCGGGCGACCCGCGGAGAGGGGCGAGGCGATCCGGGTCTTCACCGGTGCCCCGATGCCGCCCGGCCCGGACACCGTGTTGATGCAGGAAGACTGCCGCGAGGACGGGGATACGGTCATCGTGCCGCCCGGGATCAAGCGCGGCGCCAACCGGCGAAACGCAGGCGAGGACATCGCGCCCGGCACGACCATCCTCACCACAGGCCGTGCCCTCAGGCCGCAGGATGTCGGCCTCGCCGCCTCCATCGGATGCACCGGGCTCACGGTCTTCCGGCGTCTGCGTGTGGCGATTTTCTCCACCGGCGACGAGGTCTACGAGCCGGGTGCTGCGCTCGGCGAAGGCGGCATCTACGACTCCAACCGTTACGTCATCGCGGGACTCGGGGAACGGCTCGGCTGCGCCGTCACCGACATGGGCATCCTGCCCGACAGGCTCGACGCGATTACCGACGCGCTGGCCGAACGGAGCCGCGACCACGACCTGCTGCTCACCTCCGGCGGGATGTCGACCGGCGACGAGGATCACGTGAAGGCCGCAGTGGAGGCCCTCGGCCATCTCCACTTCTGGCGCCTCGCCATCCGGCCGGGCCGGCCCATTGCCTTGGGCCAGGTCGGGCGCGTGCCTTTCATCGGGCTTCCCGGCAACCCGGTGGCCGTCATGGTCACCTTCCTGCGTTTCGCGCGCCCGCTGATCCTGCGGCTCGGCGGCTGTACCGAGGTCGAGCCGGCGCACTACCGGGTTCCGGCAGGATTCGACTACAAGAAGAAGCGGGGGCGCCGCGAGTGGCTGCGCGCGCGGCTTTCCGCGCGACCGGACGGCACCCTCGGTGCCGAAAAATTCGCTCGCGACGGCGCCGGGATCCTGACGTCGGCGGTCTTCGCCGACGGGCTGATCGAGTTGCCGGAAGACCTCACCACGCTCAGCGCGGGCACGATGGTGGATTTTTTGCCGTTCAACGAGATGTACCGATGACCTTGCTTTATTTCGCCTGGGTCCGGGAGCGGATCGGCCGCGATTCGGAGGAGATCGCGCTCCCCGCCGATGTGCGGACGGTGGCGGCCTTGCTCGATTGGCTGCGGAGCCGGGGCGGCGGCTACGCCCAAGCGCTCGAAGACCTGTCGGTGATCCGCGTCGCGGTGAACCAAGAGTTTGCCACGCCGGACCGCGCCGTCGCCGATGGCGACGAGGTTGCGCTGTTCCCGCCCGTGACAGGCGGAGCCCGGCCGTGATCCGCGTTCAGCGCGAGGACTTCGATATCGGCGCCGAGACCGAGGCGCTGACGGGCGGCAGGGACGACGTCGGCGCGGTCGCGTCGTTCGTCGGCATCACCCGGGCCGACGCGGGCAAGGACGCCGGCGACGCAGTCACCGCGATGACGCTGGAGCACTACCCGGCGATGACCGAGAAGCAGTTGGCGGACATCGAGGCCGAAGCATGCCGGCGCTGGAACCTCACCGCCTCGCTGATCGTGCACCGCTACGGGCGGCTCGAGCCCGGCGACCGGATCGTGCTCGTGGTGACCGCGGCGGCCCACCGCCGCGCAGCGCTCGATGCCTGCGCCTTCCTCATCGACTGGCTCAAGACCAAGGCGCCGTTCTGGAAGCGCGAGGAGACCGCCGACGGCACGCGCTGGGTCGCGGCACGTGCCGCCGACGACCAAGCTGCGGAGCGCTGGCAGGGCGCATCGTAGGGCAGGCGCCACCGCCCAATCACTTGCAGAGTTGCGTGTGTTGACGACCGCTGGAGCGGTGGCCTCGGGCAAGCCAAGTGCATTTCTGACCGGGGTGTTTTGCGCGTTCGCCGGTCTGCTGCCGATTGTCGGTGTCGTGGCACCCAAGGGCACGGTGGTGCTCCTGCTGCTCACGGCCGTCCTCGCCCTCCCCATCCACTGGTGGGCCTGCCGCCGCTTTCCGGTTCCCGATTCACGGATTGCGATCGCTCTCGCTCTTCTCGTCGTCTGGTGCGCGATCGCCTCGGCCTGGAGCGAGGATAGCACGCGCTCCCTCGTGCTCTCGCTCCGCGTCGCCGTGATCCTCGCGGCCGGCCTGGTGCTGTTTCCCATCGCTGCCGCGTTGGACGACGCGGCGAGGAAGCGCATCGGCCATTGGCTCGTTGCAGGCTTCGGTCTGAGCCTTGCTCTCGTGGCCGCGGAGACCGGGCTCGACTACCCGATGCTGCGCTCATTCAAGTCGACCGAGGCCGGAAACGAGGCGGTCTGGTTCAATCGCGGCGCGATTGCGCTGGCGCTGATCGTCTGGCCGGTGACGGCCTTGCTCTGGGCCAGAGGCCTTCGCCGGAAGGCGCTTGCTCTACCCGTTGCATTGGCCGTCGCCTCTCTCTCCCTGGAGAGTGCGGCGGCGATCCTCGGCCTCGCCGCAGGCGTTCTCACGGCGTCGCTGGCTCTCAGTCATCGCCGGGCAGGATTTGCGATCACGCTTGCCGCCTGCGTGTTGGCCTTCGTCGCCATGCCATTTGCCGCGCGCGAGATGCACCGTCACGGCTGGCACCAGGCCGACTGGCTGGCGGCATCGGCCCGGCATCGTATCGAGATATGGAGTTTCTCGGTAGAGCGGATAGCCGAGAACCCCGTGCTCGGATGGGGCTTCGACGGCTCCCGGCACATGCAGGCGCTTTACCCCGATCGCAGCGGCACGGGTCGTGTGCTCGCGGCATTGCATCCGCACAGCGCGCCGCTGCAGATCATGCTGGAGCTCGGCGCCGTTGGCGCCGTGATCGCGCTGGCACTGTTGTGGCTCATTGCGATGCGGCTCGACGCTGCAACCGGCCGGACACGGGTATTCGGTCAGTCCCTCTTCGTCGCCGCCCTGGCCATCGGCGCAGTGGCGCACGGCACGTGGCAGAACTGGTGGCTCGCCCTGGTCGTTTCCGTTGCGCTCCTGGTGCCGCTTACCGCATCGCGGAGAGAACGAAATTAGGGCTCGCGCCCCAGCACCGCCATGAGCTCGCGCCACTCGCGCTTGGAGAGGCCGCTGTTTTCTTCATTGACCTCTTCTTTGGCCAGTATGCGCTTGACCACGTCGAGCGCGCCTGCCGATAGCAAGACCGCGTCCATCCCATAGTCCCGGAAGGCCTCGTAGGTCGCCGGCACCCAACGCATGACGATCTTGTCGAGGATCACCTCGGCGTAGGCGCGGATCTCGTATTGGGCGTGGTCGTCGGCCCGAAGCGACAGGAAGTGCAGCAGGTTGTGCAGGTCGATCTTCCAGTAGAACTGGGTGTAGTAGTTGACCGGCAGCGCCGCGCGGGCGAGCTCGCGGGCAAGTCCGGCGCGGTCGGGGTCCTTCGGCTCGCCTGAGTCGTCCTCGTTGAGCAGGTTCTTGTAGACGCCGTAGGCGCGGGTCGAAATCCAGTCGAGGCGTGAGAGCGCCTGTCGAGCCTCCTCGTCCGTCAGGGCATCGTCCCGGCCCTGCTTGTTGGAGCCGGACTGGGCGGCGAGCGCCAGGCGCTCCTCCGGTGCGTCCACGGCGCCGAACAGGTCGTCCATGCCGCTGCTGGAGGCCCGCTGACGGCCGATCTGCTCCTCGTGGACCGATTGCAGGTGGGCCGCGTCCGGCACGTAGAACTCACGATCCAGCCTGGAGTAGCGCGCGGAGTACTCGTTGACGCTGGCGGTGCGGTGGCGGAGCCACTGGCGCGCGACGAAGATGGGCGCCTTGATGTGCAGCTTCAGCTCGCACATCTCGAACGGCGTCGTGTGGCGATGGCGCAAGAGGTAGCGAATCAGCGCGCGGTCCTCCCGCACGCGCCGCGTGCCCGCGCCGTAGGAAACCCGCGCCGCCTGGACGATGGCGGCATCGTCGCCCATGTAGTCGATCACGCGGACGAAGCCGTGATCGAGCACGTCGAAGCGCTCGTAGAGGATCGACTCGAGCGCCGGCACCGTGGCGCGCCTGGTCTCGTGCGAGGCAGCGCGCTGGGCCTCGATCTCCGCCCGCTTGTTGTCGTCGACCGGCACGGTGAGGGGCATCCTCGGTGAAGTGAAACGGAGAACCGCGCCGCGATCATACCCCGCTCGCTCGTCAGAGTGGAAAGGCGCCGCGGGCACTTCCCAAGCGCGCTGCGAGCACCTATATTGTCGGGGTCGGCGGGCGACCGTCGACTATGGCGATAAACGCTGCTCGGAATAAGCGTTGCGGACCCGGGGGCAGTACCCGGCGCCTCCACCACCCCATGGGCCGGCGGCCCGCGTTATGGGGGCGAACCAGGATCGACGTGCGTGGTAAAGGTGTGGTTTTCGCCCGGCATGGTACCGCCGTTATCGGGCCAACTCAGAGGTGCGAACGACAACGAAGTCGCACTCGCTGCCTAGCATCGCTAGGCAAGCGCGGCTTGGGGGGCGCCGGGCAACAGAAGCCCCCCGCTAATCCGAATATCCCGATGGGGCCGTGACCGTGGCGAGGCATCCGGGCTAAGCTAACCGGCGTCGCCAAGCCAGCGTGGTTTGGGGCAACGGACAACGGAAGACCCGGTTGAGCGGGCGGACACGGACGCGGCAATGAGCAAGGATCTCATCGGCTACAACACGCTGGTCGAAGACGGTCTGCGCTCGGTGGTTCGAGAGGCACTCCGCCGTGTCGCGGAGGAGGGCTGGCCCGGCAGCCACCACGCCTACATCACCTTCAAGACCGCTGCGCCCGGCGTGGAAGTGCCGGATTTCCTGCACACACGCTACCCGGACGAGCTGACGATCGTGCTTCAACACCAGTTCTGGGGCCTGGAAGTCGAGGACGACCGCTTCTCCGTGACGCTGAGCTTCAACAAGGTCGGCCACCGCATCGTCGTGCCCTTCGCGGCGCTCACGAGCTACGCCGACCCGTCGGTCAAGTTCGGCCTGCAGTTCGGACAGGAGCAGAAGCCAACCAGGAAGGCTGGTGCGAAGCGGCGTCGGTCGCCGGCGGCAGATTCCGAAAAGGACGTGGCCGAGGCGAACGGCGAGAAGGTCATACCAGAGCCGGAGGATGAGCAGGCCGCGGCGGAGACGGCTGAAGACGTTTCGCCTGAGGAGAGCGGTGAAAAGGTCGTGGCACTCGACCGGTTCCGCAAGAAATAGCTACTCCTCCCACTCCAGGTTGCCGCAGACCCCGATCAGCTGCCCGGTGATGTTGCGTGCCGAGTCCTGCGCCAGGAAGAACGCCGCGTCGGCGACCTCCTCGCAGCCGATCAGCGAGCGCGTGGAGATGAAGCTCACGTAGCGCTCGTGCGCCTCCTCGACCGTCTGCCCCCGCTCCTTCGCGAGGTGCGTGATCAGGCGCCGCCCGCGCGGATTGTCGATGATGCCAGGCAGGATGGCGTTGCAGCGGATGCCGGCGGGGCCGAGCTCGCGCGCGAGATTCATGGTCATGCCGTCCACGGCGCACTTGGTGGCGATGTAGGAGGTCCTGAGCGGCATCCCGACGCGGGTGGACGCGCTCGAGATGTTGACGACCGAGCCCGAGCCCTGCGCCTTCATCACCGGCACGGCCCGCTTGATGCACTGGAACATGCCGTTGAGGTTGACGTCGATCACCCGCTGCCACTCGTCGTCCCCGATCTCCTCCACCGGCGCGCGCGGGCCGCTGATGCCGGCGTTGTTCACAAGCACGTCGAGCCCGCCGAGGGCCGCGAGCCCCTCCTCGAACCAGCGCGCGACGGCTGCGGCCGAGCCCACGTCCGCGATGCTGCCGGACATGCCGGGGTTCGCGCCGAGCACGTCCTCGAGGCTCTCGTCGGTCACGCAGCAGATATGGACACGGGCGCCGGCGGCGTGGAAGCGCTCGGCCACGGCGCGGCCGATGCTGCGGCCGGCTCCGGTGACCATCACGGCCTGTGGGGTATCGCTCGCCATGGCAGGCTCCTCGGCTCCCTGGAATGACGGCGCGAGGATAGGGCGGCGGCCGGTACGCGCCAAATCCTCCGCGCTGTCGCACGGTTCACTCAGACGTGACCCCGGCACGCGCTCTTGCGCCGGGAATTGGCCATCATATGTTCAGTATCGTCTCATGATTGCGCCTGACACACTTCGGCCAACGCGAAGGTCTTTCCATGAACAACGCTAGGCACATGACGCCCGACGAGTTCCGCCGGTGCGGATCCGCGCTCGTCGAACGTATCGCCCGCTACATGGAGGAGGTGGAGCGGTATCCCGTGCTCTCCCGCGCGGAGCCGGGATCGGTCCGCGCCCGCCTGCCGCACGCCGCGCCGGAGCAGGGCGAGCCCTTCGCCGACGTGCTGCGCGACATCGACGAGATCGTGCTCCCCGGCCTCACCCATTGGCAGTCGCCCAACTTCTACGCCTACTTCCCGGCCAACGCCTCCGGCCCCTCGATCCTCGGCGATCTGCTCGCGTCCGGTCTCGGGGTGCAGGGCATGATCTGGGCGACGAGCCCGGCGTGTACCGAGCTCGAGACCCACGTGCTCGACTGGCTGGTCGACCTGCTCGGGCTGCCGGAGGGCTACCGATCGAGCACGGCCGGCGGCGGCGTGATCCAGGACAGCGCGTCGAGCAGCACGCTCACCGCGCTCATTGCCGCGCGCGAGCGCGCAAGCGCCGGGGCGGTCAACGAGCATGGGGTCGGCCGAGGACCGGGGGGCGCGAAGGGGCCACGGCTCACGGTCTACACCTCCCGCCACGCTCACTCCTCGATCGAGAAGGGGGTGAAGATCGCGGGCCTCGGGCGCGACAGCCTGCGGCTCATCGAGACCGACGAGCGCCATGCAATGCGGGTCGATGCGCTGGAGGCCGCGATCGCCGCGGACCGCGCGGCCGGCGCCGTGCCCGCCATGGTGTGCGCAACCGTGGGCACCACCTCCTCCGGCGCCGTGGACCCGCTCAGCGCCATCGGCGCGCTCTGCCGGCGCGAGGGCGTCTGGCTCCACGTCGATGCCGCGCACGCCGGCAGCGCCACAATCTGCCCGGAGCATCGGGGCCTCATCGACGGGCTGGAGCACGCCGACAGCTATACCTTCAACCCGCACAAGTGGCTGCTTACCAACTTCGATTGCAGCTGCTTCTGGGTCGCGGACCGCGCCGCGTTGATCGAGGCGCTGAGCGTGCTCCCTGAATACCTGCGCAACCGCGCGACCGAGTCGGGCGCGGTGATCGACTATCGGGACTGGCACATCCCGCTCGGCCGCCGCTTCCGCGCGCTCAAGCTCTGGTTCGTGATCCGCCATTACGGCGCGGAGGGATTGCGCGCCCACGTGCGGCACTGCGTCGCGCTGGCCGACCGGTTCGCCGCGCTGGCGGAGGAAGCTGCGGACTTCGAGCTGGCCGCGCCGGTCTCGGTCGGGCTGGTGTGCTTTCGCCACCGCGCAAGCAATGCGTTCAACGAGACGCTGATGAACCGGCTCAACGAATCGGGCGCGCTCTACCTCACCCACACCCGGCTCGACGACCGGCTCGTGCTGCGCCTTGCGGTGGGCTCGCCCGCGACTCGTCAAGAGCACATCGAGAGAGCCTGGGCTCGCATCGTCGAGACGGCGGGCGCGCTCTCCGCCGAACGGGTCCCCGACTGAACAATACGAAGGCGCGCGCCGTAGACCGCCGGCATGCTAAAGGAAGCCCGCAACCGGAAAGGGCACGGCCATGACCGACACATCGGCGGAAACCCGGCGCGAGACGGACTCGATCGGCGCGATCGACGTGCCGGCCGACGCCTACTGGGGTGCTCAGACCCAGCGCAGCCTGCAGAACTTCAGGATCGGCGGCGAGCGGATGCCGGCGGCGCTGATCCGCGCGCTCGGCATCGTCAAGCAGGCGGCGGCGCGGGTGAACGTCGAGGCCGGCTCGCTCGACCGTGAGGTCGGCGCGGCAATCGACGAGGCGGCGGGCGAGGTGATCGCAGGCTCGCTCGACGATCACTTCCCGCTCGTCGTTTGGCAGACCGGCTCGGGCACCCAGAGCAACATGAACGCGAACGAGGTGATCGCCAACCGGGCCTGCGAGATCATGGGCCACCCGATGGGCCGGAAGACCCCGGTCCACCCCAACGACCACGTCAACCGCAGCCAGTCCTCCAACGACACCTTCCCGACCGCGATGCACATCGCGGCGGTCGAGCTGTGCCATCGCCTGCTATTGCCGGCGCTGGAGCATCTGCAGGGCGCGCTCGCCGCGAAGTCCGAGGCCTTCGCCGAGATCGTGAAGATCGGACGAACCCACCTGCAGGACGCGACGCCGCTCACCCTCGGCCAGGAGTTCTCCGGCTACGCGACGCAGGTCGAGTACGGGATCGAGCGGGTCAAGGCCGCGCTGCCCAGGCTCTGCGCGCTCGCCCAGGGCGGCACCGCCGTCGGCACCGGGCTCAACACCGAGGCAGGCTTCGACGCGCGCTTCGCGGCCGAGGTCGCGGCGCTCACCGGCCTCCCGTTCCGCACCGCCGAGAACAAGTTCGAGGCCATCGCCGCCAACGACGCCGTGGTCGAGATGTCGGGCGCGCTCAACACCGTCGCCGCGAGCCTGATGAAGATCGCGAACGACATCCGCCTGCTCGCGTCGGGCCCGCGCTGCGGGCTGGGCGAGCTGGAGCTGCCAGCCAACGAGCCCGGCTCCTCGATCATGCCGGGCAAGGTCAATCCGACCCAGGCGGAGGCGCTCACCATGGTCGCCGCCCAGGTCATGGGCAATCACGTCGCGATATCGGTTGGCGGCGCCAACGGTCATTTCGAGCTCAACGTGTTCAAGCCAGTGATGATCTACAACCTGCTGCAGTCGATCCGGCTGATCGGCGACGGCGCCCGCAGCTTCACCGACAACTGCGTCGCCGGCATCGAGCCGAACCGGGTGCGCATCGACCAGCTTCTGCACGAATCGCTGATGCTGGTGACCGCGCTCAACCCCCACATCGGCTACGACAACGCCGCCAAGGTGGCGAAGAAGGCCCATGCCGACGGCACGACGCTGAAGGAAGCCGCGCTCGCCCTCGGCGTGGTGAGCGAGGCCGATTTCGAGCGCTGGGTCGACCCCGCCAAGATGACCGGCCCGACGCCGTAGAGCGGGTCACGCCGCGTCGGTCTACCGGCCCTTGAAGTAGGCCGGGCGCTTCTCGCGGAAAGCGTCGGTGCCCTCCTTGAGGTCCCGGGTCTGGCCGAGGTCGTGGAAGGAGCGCGATTCGAGGCGGAGCGCGTCCGCCAGCGGCATGTCGAAGGCGCGCATCATCACGTCCTTGGCGAAGCGCTGGGCGAGCGGCGCGCGGCTCGCGAGGTGCCGAGCGAACTCCATGGTCTCCGCCACCAGATCGGCGGCCGGTACGATGCGGTTGACCAGGCCGATGCGGAGCGCGTGCTCGGCGTCGATGCGCCGGCCAGAGAGGATGATCTCCATGGCGTTGCCGAGGCCCACGATCTGCGGCAGCCGCACGCAGCCGCCGTCGCAGGGGTGGAAGCCCCAGTTCACGTCCTGATGGGCGAACTCGGCGTTGGGTGAGCAGAAGCGGATGTCGCAGGCCTCGGCGAGCTCGAGCCCGCCGGAGATCGCGTAGCCGTTGACCGCCGCGACGATGGGCTTGTCGATCTCGAGCCCGCGCGTGATGCCGCCGAAGCCGGGGCCGTCGGTAAAGCGGGTGCGGAACTCGGGCGCAGGCTGGCCCGCATAGTTCATCGTGTAGGTCTTGAGGTCGGCGCCGGCGCAGAAGGCCTTGTCGCCCGCCCCGGTAATGACCGCGACCCGCGCCTCGTCGTCCGCCGCGAATTCGCGCCAGCGCTCGATCAGCCGGTCGTTGGCCGCGAAGTCGAGGGAGTTCATCCTCTCGGCGCGGTCGATGGTGATTAAACGCACGTGGCCGTGCGCCTCGTAGAGGATGTCGCCGGTCATGGGTTGGTTCTTCGGCTCCTGCGCCGTTACCAGGCGGCCCAGCCGTTGTCCACCAGCAGGTCCGCGCCGTGGACCGAATCGGAGTCGGACGAGGCGAGGAAGACGGCGGCGCCGGTGAGCTGCTCCGGGTCCATGTGGCCGATGCCGGCGGGCGTCAGCTCCGCCTGGCGCGCGTCGTAGTCCGCATCCGCGCGGAACGCGGCGTTCATGTCGGTCTTGATGTTGCCGGGCGAGAGCGCGTTCACGTTGATGCCGTCGCCCGCAAGCTCCAGGCAGAGCGCCCTGGTCATGTTGGTGAGGCCGCCCTTCGTCGCGCAGTAGGCGCTGGAGTTCGGGAAGCCGCCGCAGCCCGCGATGGAGGAGATGTTGATGATCTTGCCGGCGCCCTTGGCCTTCATGGTGGGCACCACCGCCTTGGTCATGAAGAACGCGCCCTTGAGGTTGAGGGCATGCTGGGCATCCCAGTTCTCCTCCGTGACCTCCTCGATCGGCTTGGGCGTGAAGATACCGGCGTTGTTGACCAGGATGTCCACCGTGCCGAAGACGTCGATCGCCTCTCGCGCCAGGCGCTCGCAATCGGCGACCACGCCGACGTCGGCCATGAACGCCCGGGCCTTGCCGCCGGCGGCCTCGACCTCTGCCGCCACCGCCTCGGCGCGCTCGCGTCTGGTGTTGCCGACCACGGCGACGGTGGCGCCTTCCTGCCCGTAGCGGCGCGCGATGCAGGCGCCGATTCCGCGCGACGAGCCGGTGACGATCGCGACCTTGCCTTCGAGCTTCATTGTGTCCCTCCCCGCATCCGGCACCGATCTTAGCCGCTAAGTCCTGCCGGGGCATGGCCCGGCTCCCGCTTCAAGCCCAGGCGGTGGCTGGCTCGGCGTGCACGGGTTCGCTGAGCGCGGCGGCGATGTCCATGAGGCTCGCGATGTTGTGGACCGGCCGGAACTCGTCGATGTGCGGCAGGATCGTGCGCACGCCGCCGGCCTCGGGCTTGAAGCCCTCGTAGCGGAGCAGCGGGTTGAGCCAGATCAGGCGGCGGCAGGACTTGTGCAGCCGTTCCACCTCGGCCTGCAGGATGCCGAGGTCGTCGCGGTCGAGCCCGTCGGTGATCAGCAGCACCAGCGCGCCCTGGGCCAGCACGCGCCGGGACCAGAAATGGTTGAAGTCCTTGAGGCAGGGGCCGATGCGCGTGCCGCCGGACCAGTCGCGCACGGCGCGGCTCGAGCGGCCGACGGCCACGTCCACGTCGCGGTGCCGGAGGTGGCGCGTGATGTTGGTGAGCCGGGTGCCGAAGAGGAAGCTGTGCACCCGGTCGCGGTCGT
Source organism: Rhodospirillaceae bacterium (assembly GCA_028819955.1). The sequence continues at coordinate 14,743 of JAPPKP010000240.1, forward strand.
TGGTCACGGCGTGGACGAAGTGAAGGAACATGCGCGAATAGCGGCTCATGGAGCCCGACACGTCGCAGAGCACCACCAGCGCCGGCAGCCGCTCGGCGCGGGAGCGGCGCTTGAGCGGCATCATGTCGCCGCTGGAGCGCAGGCTCGCCCGGAGGGTGGCGCGCATGTCGATGCGCCGGCCCAGCGGATCGGGCCGGAAGCGCCGCGTCGGCACCGGCTTGATCGGCAGCCGGAGCGCTGCGATCGCCCGCTTGGCCTCGGCCAGCTCGTCCGCCGACATGTCCTCGAAGTCCATCTCCTGCAGCAC
>JAPPKP010000241.1 GCA_028819955.1 Rhodospirillaceae bacterium
CGGGGAGACTGCACGGTCAACCCAAAATCATGCCAACTTCAAAAACAGGACACTAGTTCCCGCATGACAATGTCGGACACCTTGCCACTGCAGGTGGAGAGTCTCTCCAAGTCGTTTGGGGGTACGCCGGTGCTTACCGACGTCGACCTGACGGTGCGGAGCGGAACTGTTCACGCAGTGCTCGGTGCCAACGGTGCGGGCAAGTCAACATTGATGAAGTGTGTCTCGGGAGCGGTGGCGGCAGATGGTGGCCGTATTTCAATCGGCGATGTGCGTCCTTCCTATCTGACGCCGTCGCTCTCGAGAAATCTTGGGATTGCGGTCGTCTATCAGCACCTAAGCCTGATCGCCACGCTGACGGTGTCGGAGAATCTATTCCTCGGTGTGGAGCAGCATTCGCTCGGCGTCGTGCGAAAGCGGTATCAACAAAGCAGGGCCGAGGACGTGCTCCAACGGCTCGGCGTATCGATCGATACACGCGCGAAGGTGGAGGAGCTCCGCCCCGATGAGCGACAAATGGTGGAGATCGCCAAGGCCGTGCTGTCCCGGCCGCGCGTGCTCGTGCTCGACGAGCCGACTGCCGCACTCACCCACGCGGAGACGGCGAGGCTCTTCGAGGTCGTCACGGAGCTGAAAAAGGAGGATATGGGCGTCATCTTCATCAGCCATCGCCTCCAGGAGGTCTTCGAGGTTGCAGACGAGGTGACGGTCCTGCGTGACGGCTCGGTCGTGCTGAGCGGGCTTGTCGAGGACACGACCGAGCAGGAGCTCGTGCACGCGATGGTGGGGGCGGCGACCACAGAGCTCCACAGCACGGCCGTCGCCGACGAGGATTTGAACCGCACTCCGATCCTCAGAGTGACAGACCTGCGCTCACCCGAATTCGGCCCGCTGTCATTGGACGTTCACGCGGGTGAAGTGGTGGGTCTCTACGGACTGACCGGCTCAGGGCGCAGCGAATTGCTGACTACCCTGGCCGGAGCACTGCCCTTCCAATCGGGCAGGTACGAAGTAGATGGCACCCGTAAGCACTATCGCCATCCAAGGCGCGCGATGGCAGATGGCGTGTGTCTGGTACCATCGGACCGGCTTGAGAAAAGCCTGTTTCCTTCAATGACGAGCGCCGATAACGTCCTGCTGCCGCGATTGGCGGACCTGTCGCGATTTATTCTGCGCCACCGCGCGCAGGAGCGCAGCGTTTTCGATAACGTAACCACGATGCTCGGGGTCAAGCCCCGGCTTCCAGATATCCTGGCGGCACGTCTATCCGGCGGCAATCAGCAAAAGCTAATCCTTGGCCGCTGGCTATCGTTGCCCTCCAACTTGCGACTGCTGCTGCTCGATGAGCCTACGGAGGGGGTCGACGTTGGCGCGCGGACGGACCTCTATCAAAATTTGCAAGAGTCTCGTGAGGAATATGGATTCGGTGTTCTTTGGTCGTCTTCAGATACCGAAGAGCTCGTGAAGGTGTCGCATCGTGTGCTGATTATGGCAGGAGGCATGATTATCGGTGAATTGAAGGGGACGGAAATGGACGAGCGCGCCATTTTGGCGCTGGCTCATCAGTAACTCAACGCTGTAGGACGAGGCTCCTATGGGACGACATTTGCTTCGCGACAACGTCATTATACTGACACTCGCGGTTGCGTTCGCATTCTTTGCGTTCAGCACCGACAATTTCCTGACCATCGGCAACATGAGAAATATCGCTATAAACAGTGCGATACTCGCGGTCGTTGTCGTCCCTTCAGCGCTGCTGATTCTCTCCGGTCACATCGACTTGTCGGTCGGCTCGACTGTCGGGCTTACGGGAACCATTACTGCGCTCGCGGTAACCGGTTGGGGATGGCCGGTACAGTGGGCCATACTTGCCGGTATCGGAGTCGGCGGTCTGGTCGGAATCGCAAACGGTGTGCTATGCAGCATACTTAATTTCAACCCCATCGTGGTTACGTTGGGGATGTTATCCGTGGTGCGTGGCAGCACTCTGTTAATTACAAGTGCGTCGCTGTTCAACCTCGGCCCGGTTTTTGCTGTCGTTGGGCGGGGAACGTTTATTGGAATCCCCGTATTGGTGTGGTTCGCGGTCGTCGCATTCGCATTGGGCGGCGTATTCCTGCGGCTGACCCCTTGGGGACGTCACGTCTACGCCATTGGCGTCAATACGGAGGCGGCATTCCTTGCAGGCATTTCCGTTCGCAAGTTGCCTTTCGTCCTCTATATGGCGACGGGCGTCGCCGCCGGCATCGGCGGACTCATGGCGGTCTCCCGTCTCGACGGGGCCGCACCTGCCCAATTGGGACTCACGCTGGAGCTGATGGTCTTGACAGCCGTCCTGGTCGGCGGGGTGGCCTTTGCCGGCGGACGGGGCAGCCTCTCCGGGGTGTTCTTCGCGGTGCTTCTGCTCGGCGTTCTGCAAAACGGCCTGGTCCTGATGAACGTCTCGACGTTCGTTCAGAAGGTCGCGGAAGGGGTGTTGCTGGTCGTCGCCGCCGGCGTCGACAGTTTCTGGGTGATGCTGGCCGTGCAGCGGCGCCGCAGGCTGGGAACCGGTGATCGCAGTGAACGACGCAAGGAATGATGTGGCTTTGATTCCCAGCGGCTGTTGACGCACGGCACGAGGAGCCCGCATGCCGACCACCTCTCTCCCGGAAATTCCGCTGATCGACCTCGGCCCCTATTTCTCGGGCGATCCGGCCGCCAAGCGGCGGGTCGCCGGCGAGATCAACCGTGCCTGCGAGCGCATCGGTTTCTTTCTCGTCTCCGGCCACGGGGTGGATCCGGCGCTTTGCGAAGGCATGCGCCGGGAATCGAAGGCGTTCTTCGCCCTGCCGCTCGAAGAGAAGCTCGCGATCAGGCAACGGCAGGACGACAAGGCGAGCCGGGGCTACGAACCGGTCGGCACGGAGCAGCTCTCGGCGACGATCGGCGTGGAGACACCGGCCGACCTGAAGGAATCGCTGTCCTTGGGGCCGCTCGTGGTGCCGGATCATCCCTCTTGCCGCACCGAGGCGGCCACGCCCCACTTTGCCCCCAACATGTGGCCGTCGCGTCCGGCAGGGCTCCGGCCCGCATACGAGGCCTACATCAGGGCCTTGGACCGACTGGGGCGGCACCTGCACCGGCTTGCGTCGATCGCCCTCGATTTGCCCGAGGACCATTTCGAGGACAAGCTCAACAGGGGCTTCAATCTCTTTCGCGTGCTGAACTATCCGGAGCAGTTGAAGGAACCCGAGGAGGGGCAGCTCCGCGCCGGCGAGCATTCGGACTACGACTTTCTCACCATCTGCCTGATCGAAGACAGGCCGGGCGGCCTCCAGGCGCGCAGCCCGGCCGGCACTTGGGTGGACGTGCCGGTCGTCGCCGGGTCGTTCGTGGTCAATATCGGCGACATGGTGATGCGCTGGACCAACGACCGCTGGCGGTCCACACGACATCGCGTGGTCAACCCGCCGCTCGCGACCGGGGAGCGCCTCTCCGCCTGCCACTTCATCATGCCCAACCACGATGCATTGATCGAGTGTCTGCCGACGTGCCGGGGGCCGGGGCATCCGGCGAAATACCCGCCGATCGTCGCCGGCGACTACATGAACGAGAAGTTCACCAGTCAAACGTCGCGCAAGGAGTGGAGCGACGACGACAGCCGCAAGTTCGGCACTGCCGACACCGAGTCCCGCTTCGTCCAGTGACGCCCGCTTCCGCGACGGGAGGGATTCGTGAACGGCCGCTGACCTTCGAGGGCGCCTTTCGCGACCGCGTCGCCCGGCCACGGCATCCCAACGAATCCCGCCGAAGCCCGGCGAGTCTCTTCCGGGTACTTCCGGGAACTTCCGGCCTCTTCCGGCCACTCTGTTCGTGTCACGGCCGAATTCACTGCTCCATCCCGTTGCTGGCGCGGGCGGCCTCGATCAGGGCGAGGATCGATTCGGGCTTGAGGGGAAGTGTCGTGATCTCCACGCCGAAGGGCGCAAGAGCGTCGCAGATGGCGTTGGCGAGCGCGGCAGGCACGGGCCCCGGCCGGCCTTCGCCGACGGCGCGAGCGCCTAAGGGATGATCGGGGCAGGGAGTCGGTGAGTGGCCCACAGTCACGGTAGGGACATCGGCGGCGGAGGCGAGGCGGTAATTCTCGAAGTCCGCGGTGAGCTGCTGGCCGTTCTCGTCATAAAGGAACTCCTCGAACATCGCGTTCGACATGCCCTGCACCACGCCGCCCTGCACCTGGCCCTCCACGACGATCGGGTTGATGACGGTGCCCACGTCTTCGCATGTGGCGTAGTCGAGGATGGCGAACCGCCCGGTCTCGATATCGACCTCGACCTTGGCGGCCTGCGCAGTGAAGCAGATCATCGGCTTGGGCGCCTCGAAGTAGGCCGTGTGCTCGAGCCCAGGGTCCTCGCCGGGCGGCAGGTCGATCGAGCCCATGACGATGCGGTCTGCGAGCGCGGCGAATGTGCGGCGGATGTTGCCGTCCTCTTGGTAAACGATCTCGCCGTTCGCGAAGCTGAAGTCGCCGGCGGTCGCGCCCTCCAGCCCGTGATCGTGGATCATGTAGCGTGCCATCTTGGCCTTGAGGGCGGCTGCGGCCTCGGCGATGGCGGCCGTGGTGTAGGAGGCCCCGCGCGCGCCGATGGTGCCTGAGCTGAGCGGCGTCGTGCCGGTATCGCCGTGCCGCACGCTCACGTCGTCGGGGTGGATGCCGAAGGCGTCGGCGGCGACCTGCGCCATGGTGGTCTCGTGGCTCTGGCCCTGCGGCGCGTCGCCTTGGTGGATCGCGACCTTGCCGCGCGGGTCGATGCGCATGGTGACGACGCCGTAGCCGGGCTGGTTCTCCAGCGGCACCAGCACGTCCGACGGAATGCCGGAGAACTCGGCGCCGCAGGCGAAGCCGATGCCGAGGTAACTCCCTTCGGCACGAGCCTCCTCTTGCAGCGCGCGGAAGCCGGCGAGATCGACGCTCTCGACCAGCGTATCCCACGCCTTCACGTAGTTGCCGCTGTCGTGATGGACCCCGGTCACGCTGGTGAAGGGGAAGTCTGCGACCAGGTTCTTGCGCTTCAGCGCGGCGGTTTCCATGCCGAGCCTGCGCGCCAGCATGTCGAGCGCTCGTTCCAGCGCGAAGCGGGTCGGCAGCGCGCCGAACGAGCGCGACGGGCTGATGCAGGTCTTGTTGGTGACCGCGCAGCGCAGCTTGATGTCGGCGTGGCGGATGTCGTAGGCGTTGGGCAGCATCACCGAGCCCAGCGAAGGCATGACGAAGCCCCAGTAGACCCCCTGGCGCCCGTCCCCCACGTCGCCGATGCCGCGATTGCGGAGCGCGAGGATGCGGCCCTCCTTGTCTGCCGCGATTTCGAGATCGTGGATCTGGTCGCGCTCCTGACCGACCGTCATCAGGTGCTCTTCGCGGGTCTCGATCCAACGCACCGGGCGCCCCAGCTTGCGCGCGAGATGACAGACCACGACATGCTCGCGGTAGAACGGCGCCTTGACCCCGAAGCCGCCGCCCTGGTCGCGCGGGGCGACGACCCGGACCTCGGCGGTCGAAAGCTCCAGCAGGTCAGCAAGGGCGAGGCGTTCGATGTGGGGCCGCTGGGTCGTCAGGTGGACGGTGAGACCGTCGGTCTCGCTCCAGATCGCAAGCGCGCCACGGGTCTCGATCGGGCAGACGCCGCAGCGCTGGGTGCGGAAGCGCTGCTTGAGCACCACGTGGGCCTTGGCGAACAGCGCCTCGACCTCGGCGTCGTTCTGCGCGATCCCGTCTGCGTCGAAGCCGCCGGTGTAGCTGGTGCCAAAAATCTCGTTGCTGTCCCAGTCGTAGTAAACGCGCGGCGCATCCTCGCGCAGTGCCACCTCGGGGTCGGTGACCACTGGGAGGGGCTCGTACTCGACTTCCACGGCGGCGGCGGCATCCTCGGCGACGTACTTGTCTTCGGCCACAATCGCGGCGAGCGGCTCGCCATGCCAGTACACCTCATCCAGCGCGAGCGGCCAGTACTGCCGGTAGTTGGCGGCGAAGGCGGGGATCAACACCGGGATCCTCTGGCCCTGCATCTCCTGCGAGAGCCGGACGCCGGTGATCGCGCCGACCACGCCCGGCATCGCGAGCGCCGCCTCCAGCCGAATGTCCCCGATCCTGGCGTGCGCGTGGTGCGAGCGGACGAAGCAGAGGTGCAGGCAGTCGGGGACTCGGAGGTCGGCCAGGTATTCGCCGCGCCCCGTGAGGAGACGCAGATCCTCGCGCCGCTCCAGCGAGCGCCCGATCCAGCCTGCCCCACCCGTGGCGGTCATGGCGGGGGCTCGGTCTCCGCAGGCGGCGGCACCGGCTTCAGGCCATGGCGCATGGCGGACGCGGCGAGGATCGCTTCGACGATGTGGCTGTAGCCGGTGCAGCGGCAAAGATTGCCGACCAGGGCGCGGCGCACCTCCTCTTCGCTCGGGTTGATGTTTTCTTCCAGAAAGTCGGCCGCGTTCATCAGGATCCCGCTGGTGCAGAACCCGCACTGCAGCGCGTGGTAGCGACGGAAGGTCTGTTGCAGGCGGTGCAGCTTGCCGACGGTGCCGAGCCCCTCGATGGTGGTGATCTCCTTGCCGTCGGCCTGCACCGCGAGCTTCATGCAGGACTTGTGGGCGCGCCCCCCGATCAGCACGGTGCACGCGCCGCAGCGGCCCTCGTATGAGCAGCCGATATGCGTGCCGGTGAGGCCGCAATCGTCGCGGATGAAATCGACGAGCAGCAGGCGGAGCGGCACGGTCCGCGTATAGGCCGTGCCGTTGACGGTTACGGTGATCGTCTTCTCCACGGCGTCAGGCTCCCGTCGCGCGGGCGTGGGCCTCGGCCAGCACGTCGCGGCCGAGCGTGCGGATCAGCACCTTGCGATAGTGGGCGCTGGCGAGAGTATCCGTTTGCGTTTCGATGGCTTCGGCGGCTGCGCTCGCAGCCTCGGCGAATGTCTCGGGCGTCCCCGGTCGGCCGCGCAGAACGTCGTCCACGCCATCGAAACGTTGGGCAGTCGGCAGAATCCCGCCGACGCTGAAGCGGGCGTCCGTACAACGCCCGGCCTCGTCCACGTCGACCTTCGCGGCGATGCCGACAATGGGTAATCCGTCCACCGTTGCCCCGTACTTTCGGTAGGCGCTGCCGACGCCGGAGTACGGCGCGGGGGGAAACTCGATCTCGACCAGGAGCTCGTCGTCTTGCCGCGCGGTTTCGAGCGGCCCGATCAGGAACTCTTCGATCGGCACGGTTCTCTCACCACCAGCCAGCGAGGCGAGAACCAGCGTCGCGTCGAGGCAGAGGCAGACGTTCGGCATGCACGAGGCGACGTAGTTCCAACAGAGGCTGCCGCCGATGGTGCCGGCGTTGCGCACCTGGCGGTCGCCCACCGTCGCCGCCGCGTCGCCGATCGCCTGCAGGGCCCCGTGCAGGGCCGAGGTCGCGGCGAGCTCGCGGTAGCGGGTGAGGGGGCGCACGGTCACGCCGCGCGGACCCCTGGCGAGGCCGCTCAGCTCCTCGACCTCGTTCAGGTCGATGAGCGCGCGCGGCGTTACCAGCCGCGCCTTCATCGCCTGCATCAGGCTCATGCCGCCGGCAATGAACACGGCGTCATCCCCGGCTTCCGCGAGACATTCCAGCGCCTCGTCTATCGTGGTCGGCGCGAAATAGGCCTCGATCGGTGCCGGATACATGGTGGCGCACAGACTATGCCGAATCAGTAACGCAACCCAACGCCGGCTCCTTGGCGAAGATCATCCAGTCTGCGGAATCGAAAGACCGAACAGGAAACGCCGGCTGCTGGCCAGCTCGCGCCGCCGCTTCAGGTCCATGGTGCAGTCCTCGGCAGCATCGAGCGCGCGCACGGCGCTCTCGTAGAGCGGCAGCGCCGCGGCGACGGCGACGGAAGGCCGGATGCGCTCCACGGTGAAGTCCAGTTTTTCGCGCGCCTGCGCGATGGTGTAGCGGCCGTTCCGCACCCAATCGACGGTGATCCAGTCCAGGGTTTCCAGGAACGAGAGCGAATCCGCCGCCTGCACGAAGTCGGCCTCCCAGCCGCCGCCGATCTCGTGCCTGAGGATGAGCCGACGCACGCGGCGGATGAAGGCCTCGTCCGGTGCCGGCGAGCGGCTGCGCAGCCACTCCTCCACGATGTTCGCCGAGCGGGTGGAGTGGGCGAAGAGATAATCCGGATCGTCGAAGCCGTTGCTCGGTGTGCTGGTGGGCCCGCCGGGAAAGAAGCGCTCGGCATCGTGGGTCAGCGCGGCGAATTTCACCTCGGGTGAGGCCTCAGGGCAGATCTTGACCGCCCACATCCGTGTCGCGATCAGGTGCTCAAGCTGGTAGAAGCCGTCCAGCCACTGCATCGCGTCGTCTTCCAGAGGCGAGAGCGCGGCGTTCGCGTAGCGCCCGCGGGCGGGATACTCCATCTCGGCTACCTCATCCTGGCTCGTGGGCCGCGCGGGCGTCTCTTGCCGCTGCCAGCGCTTGCCAGACGCGCTCCGGCATGAGTGGCAGGGTCGAGATTTCGACGCCGTAGTCCGCCAGCGCATCGCAGACGGCGTTCGTGACCGCCGCCGCCGGCGGAATCGTGCCGACCTCGCCGACGCCGCGCACCCCGAAGGGCGTGACCGCAGACGGGACCTCGGTATGCAGCAGTTCGATGGGCGGCACATCCATGATGGTGGGCGCGAAGTAGTCCAGCATGCTGCCGCTCACGAGCTGGCCGGTGCTTGCGTCGTAGCGGAGCTCCTCCGCCAGCGCAGCGCCTAGCCCCTGCACCAGACCGCCGCGCACCTGGCCTTCCACCAGTGGCGGGTTGACCACGACGCCGCAGTCGTGCGCCATCACGAAGCGCTCCACGTCGAACTCGCCGCTCTCGGGATCGACCGAGACCACTGCTGCGGCGGTCCCGAAGGAGAACGACGCATGCGAGGGCTCGAAGTGCGCGGCCGCCTCCAGGCCCGGCTCCTCGTTCTCCGGAATCCCCTGCCCGATGATCGCGCGGGTGAAGATGTCGGCGAGCGGCACGCTGCGGCCGAGCTCGCCTGCGACGCGCACGACGCGCCCGCTCACCTCCAGCGCGTCCGGCGTCGATTGCAGGACCATGGCGGCGATGCGGAGCGTCTTGTCGCGCAGCGTCTCGGCGGCCTCGCGGATGGCGCCGGCGGCCGCGATCAGGGTGCGCGAGGCGAAGGCGCCCGTGTTGAGCGGCGATGCACCGCTGTCGCCGGCATGAACGGCGATGGCCTCGTAGTCGATGCCGAAGACCTCGGCGCAGATCTGGGCGAACGCCGTCTCGCTGCCCTGGCCGAAGGTCGAGACGCCGGTGTGGAGGTCGATGCCGCCGGAGCGGTTGGCCCGCAAGGTCACGCTCTCGTGGGCGCCGAAACGCGAGCCCCGGCCTGAGAGGAAGCGCGCGCTGGCATAGCCCGTGCGCTCGACGAAGGAGGCGAAGCCGATGCCGGTCAGCCGCTCCCCGTCCGGCGCCTGCCGTCGCGTGGTCCGGTGCGTGTCGTAATCGACCGCGTCGGCGGCCAGCTGCAGAGTCTTGAGATAGTCGCCGTTGTCGTAGACCGCCCGGCTCGGCGTGGTCCAGGGCAGGTCTTCCGGCCGCAGCATGTTCTTCCGCCGCAGCTCCAGCGCGTCGATCCCGATGCGCCGCGCCAGCCGGTCGATCAGGACCTCCAGGGCGAAGTTGACCTCCGGCTGACCGTAGCCGCGATAGGCCCCGATCGGCGTCTTGTTGGTGAGCGCGACGCGGCGCTCGACCGCCGCATCGGCGACCTTGTAGGGGCCGGTGAAGACCACGCTGGAGAGCTGCGCCGACCCATACGTAGAGTTCCAGGCGCCGAGATCGGTGGTGTACCGGTTGGCGATGGCGACGATGCGGCCGTCGGCCTCGGCACCGACGCGGACGTCGAACACGGACTCCCTTGCGTGCGTGCTGGCACGGAAGAATTCCAGGCGGTCCTCGATCCACTTGACCGGGCGCCGGAGCGCCATCGCGTGCAGCACTGCCAGCACGTCCTCGGGATAGAGACCGAGCTTCAAGCCGAAGCCGCCGCCGACATCGGAGGCGATGACCCGGATGCAGCCCTCGTCGAGCGGCAGGCACTCCGCCAGTTGCTGCCGGATCAGGTGCGGCGTCTGGGTGGAGGCGTGGACCTCCAGCGTGCGCGCGCCGGCACGCCAGTGGGCGACGATGCCGCGACCTTCCATGGGGAGCGCGCTCACCCGGTTCACGTGGAAGCGCCCTTCGACCACGACCGGGGCCGCGGCCATGCGGCTCTCCGGCTCGCCGGCGCGGTCAACGTTGCTGGTCAGCAGGTTGGACGGCAGCGTCTCGGGATGCAGGACGGGCGCATCGTCGGCGAGCGCGCCGAGCGTATCGGTCACGTGCGGCAGCGGCTCGTAGTCGATTTCGATCAGCTCCAGCGCGTCCTCGGCGAGGGCGCGGCTGGTCGCGACCACGCTTACCACAGGCTGACCCTCGTGGATCGCCTCGGCGCCCGCCAGTGCGTAGTAGGGCAGCAGCGGCGCGCCGGGCACGGGCCTCAGCACCGTCAGCGGCTCGCTTGCGGCGCGTACGTCGGGGCCGGTCAGGATGTGCCGGACGCCAGGGAGTGCACTTGCCTCGCTCACGTCGATCGCGTCGATCGCGGCGCGGGGGAAGGGGCAGCGGCCGACCGCCATCTCCAGCTGGTGGGCCAATTGCACGTCGTCGGTGAAGAGGCCGTCGCCGCACAGCAGGCGGTCGTCCTCCTTGCGCGGGAGGGCGGCGCCGATGAGGCTCTGGCGCGGTGCGCTCACGGCGACGCCTCGGCCTCGTCCGCGCCCAGATACTCCTCCACCGCGCGCAGGATGTTCTGATAGCCCGTGCAGCGGCAGAGCACGCCGACCAACTCTTCGCGGATCTTAGTGCGTGACAGCGTGCGCCCGCTGGCCTTCAAGCTCTCCGCCAGCATCAGGAAGCCCGGCGTGCAATAGCCGCATTGCAGCGCGTGGTGCCGCTTGAAGGCCTCCTGCGCGGCATTCAGGCGATCGCCCTCGGCCAAAGATTCAACCGTTCTCACCTCGGTGCCGTCGAGCTGCACGGCGAGCATGAGGCAGGACTTGATCGCGGCGCCGTCCACCAGGATCGTGCACATGCCGCAGACGCCCTGCTCGCAGCCGACATGGGTGCCGGTCCAGCCCAGGCGGTGACGCAGGAAGTCGGCCGCGTGCATGCGCACCGGCGCCTCGGCCGAGACCGCCTCGCCGTTCAGGCGGAAGGCGACGGCCAGCTCACCGCCGCTCAACGGCTGCCTCCTCGGGCCCAAGCCCCGCGCAAGGCTGGTCGGCGGCCGAAAGCGCCCGCTCCAAGTTGGTGGCGAATTCGGCGGTCACCTTCGCGGCGTGCTTGTTGATCACCGCGCTACCGACGGTTCCGAGCACGCCGGCCAGTGCCACCTCGCCCTCCACGGCAACGCAGGTCTCACCGCCTGTCTCCGTGAGCGTGACCGTATTCTGTGCCCGGAAGTTGCCTACCGCGCCGCGCACCGCCTTACCGGTCGCCGTGAACGCGATGCGCGCGCCGGTTACGCGCTCGGTGATGCGGACCTTGGCCTGGAAGGTCGTCGACATCGGCCCGAGTTTCTGGGTCGCGCGGACGGAATAGGTGTCATCCTCGCTTTCGAGCGGCTGCGCCTCCTCTACGCCGGGCATGCACTGCGCGGCCTCCAGCGGCTGCTCGAAGAAGAGCCACACCCTGTCGCGGGGCTCCCGCACGCGGAACTCGTGGCGATACTTCATCGCTCAGGCTCGCGCCGAGGCGCGCAGGTCGCGCAGCACCCGCGCGAGGTAGATCGGCACGAGGTGGGCGCGGTATTCCGCCGAGCCCCGGATGTCGTCGGGCGGGTCGATGGCGTCGAGCGCGGCTTGGCCCGCCGCGGCCACGTCCCCATCGTCGAGGCGGCTCCCCTCCAGGAGAGCCATGGCGGCCTCGGCCAGGACCGGCGTGTCGTTGACGCCGCCGAGCCCGATGCGGAGCCCGTTCCAGCGGCCGTCGCTCGCAACCCGTCCGGTCGCCGCCACCGAGAGCACGCAGAAATCGTTGTGCCGGCGGCAGCACTCCCGAAAGGCGACGTGCGGGGGATGCGGGGGAAAGCGCACCTCGGTCAGCACCTCGTCGGACGCGAGGGTGGTGGCGTAGGCGCCTTCGTAGAGGTCGCCCATCGCGATGGCGCGCGCGCCGGAGGGGCCGAGGGCGGTCACCGTCGCGCCGAGCACCAGGCAGGCCAGTGGCATTTCGCCCGTCGGGTCGCCCTGCACCAGGCTGCCGCCGATGGTGCCGCGGTTGCGCACCTGCCGGTCGCCGACGAAGGCCACCATCGCCTTGATCAGCGGCAGCCGCTCCGCGACGAGCGGCGAGAACTCGAGCGTGCTGTAGCGAACCAGCGCGCCGACCCGAGTCTCGTCCCCGTCTGCCGCGAGTTCCGCGAGGTCGGTGAGCCCGTTGATGTCGACCAATGCGTCCGGGCGCCAGAGCCGCATGTTCATCATCGGCATCAGGCTCTGGCCGCCGGCCAGAACGCGGGCACCGCCGTCGTAGTGTCGCAGGTGGCGCACCGCTTCCTCGATGTCGCTCGGGCGGTGGTAGGCGAAGTCCGCGCTCTTCACGGCTCTCGCTGTCCGGGGCCCGCCGTCGCCACCCGGCCGCCCGAGAGCCGGGCGAGCACGTGCCCGACAGCGCTCCTGCTCTCCGAGACGAGACCGGCGCTCTCCCGCCGGCTCCATACCGTCTCGGGCCGGACCTGGAGGACCCGCACCGTGCCGTCGGCGCCGATGGCCCATTCGATGTCCTGCGCCGCGCCGCGATGCCCCTCGATCCGTTTGGCGAGCGTCGCCAGCGCCAGCGCCTCGGCGTCCTCGATGCAGGCCGTGTGCCCCCGCTCGGGCGCGAGCGGCATCAGGGTCACCGCGGCGCACGCGGGATCGAAACGGTATTCCTCCGCCTGCGGCACGATGTCCCGCTGAACGATCTCCAGCGTCACCTTGTCGACGGTGAAGCGGCTCGGCGTCACGTCGCCCTTGACCACGCCCTCGCCGAGGCCCCAGCAGGCCTCCATGACGATCTTGGAGCGATCGCCGTTCAACGGGTCGAGGGTGAACATGACGCCCGCAGCTCGCGCCTCCACCATCTGCTGGATGCCGACGCAGATACCGTCGCCGCCTGCGACCACAGCGCCGTCGCTGGCCCGGTAGGAGAGGGCCGTATCGCTGAACATGCTGGCCCAGCACGCCCTGACCTGACGAAGCACCGCATCGGCGCCCACGATCCAGAGGTAAGTGTCGTACTGGCCCGCGAAGCTCGCATCGGCGAGGTCTTCGGCCTCGCCGCTGGAACGCACGGCCACCGGCACGTGGGGCCGGCCGGTCTTCTCCTCCAGGATCGCGTAGTTGCGCCGGATTGCCGTCTCCAGCTCATCCGGCATGGGGGCCGAGCGGATGGCCTCTACCAGCCGAGCCCGTGCGCTCCCGATGTCCGCGAGCGCCGTGCGGCGCGCGGCCTCCCGCACGAACGCGGCCTTATCGTCGAGGCCCGCGCGGGCCATGAAGACGCGGTAGGCCGTGGTGGTCACGCCGAAGCCGGGCGGGACCGCGAAGCCGGCCGCCGTCATCTCGGCGAGGCTCGCGAACTTGCCGCCGAGCAGCGGGTTCTCCGGCGCGCTCTCGTGATCCAGCCACAGAATGTGGGAATCGCCGGTCACGGCGCGGCGCGCTCCAGAACCGTCACCGTGCCCTCGTTGCCGTCGACCTCGACCCGGTCGCCGGTCCGGATCGTCGCCGTGGCGAAGCCCACGCCGACCACCGCCGGCAGCCCGTACTCACGCGAGATGATCGCGGTGTGGGCCATCATGCCGCCCACGTCGGAGACCGCCGCACCGATGCGGCCGAAGACCGTCGCCCAGCTCGGTGCCGTGATCCGGCAGACCAGGATCTCGCCCTCATCGACGCTGTAGAGGTCCTCGGTGCGGGTAATCACGCGGGCCGGCCCGGTCACCTTGCCGGCGGAGGCGGGCACGCCGCGCAGGACATCGCCGGCGGCGGCGGGATCGACGCCCAGCCACTCCTCGATGGTCTTCTCGGTGATGCCCCACAGCATGATGGTGATGGGCTCGGTGACGACATCCGGCGGGGTTCCCAGCGCCGGCGGGGGCGTCCACTGGCAAAGCGAGTTCCGAATGCGTCGTCGGCGCTGGACGATGGGCCGCCAGTAGACCTCGCCTCGCGGCGGTGTGCCCGTGGCCCAGCCGATCAGCAGGTCGTAGAGCGCGTCATAGACCTCGTGTCGGTGCAGGTAGAAGAGGTCCTCGCGGTCGTCGAGGAAGCCGTGCGCAACGAAAACATCCGCAAGCTCCCGCACCTTCGACCAGAAGATCGTGTGATGCCAGTGCTCGACGTAGAAGTTGTGGTCCTCGACGTAGGGGAAGACCTTGCAGGTGAGCGCGAGCAGGCCGTCGAAGGCCTCGCGGTCCTGGTCCGTGGGCAACAGGGCGCGGTACTCCGCCGTCACCCGTTGCCGCTCCGCCAGCAGGCGCTCCAGCGGGCGGCGGATGTCTTCGCCCCGCTGCAGCGCCTCGACATAGCCGCGCAGCGCGATGAACGGCAGCCGCAGGTCGTCGATCCACACCGGATCGGAGTGGTCGTAGCCGACGCCCGTGGAGAAGTGGAACCAGGGCTCCTTCGCCGCCTCGAAGGCCTCCAGCCATTCGGCCCCGCCCTCCGCCCCGGCCATGGCGGCCAGCATTGCGTCGGGGTCGTCGTGCCCCAGGACGATGCCGGCGAGATTGCGCTCGACCGCCAATTCCGCCAGCGCGCGGACCTTGTCGTCCGGCCGCAGCAGCAGGTTGTCGATGCCGCAGACGATCTGCGTCAGCGTTCGGTCGGTGATGCCGGGGAACGCCTGCTGGCAGAACTCGCGGAAGGTCAGGTAGGCGCCGTAGCCGAGGTTCAGCATCTCGAAATGGTAGGAGCCCATCTCGAGCATGTTCTCGATCA
>JAPPKP010000058.1 GCA_028819955.1 Rhodospirillaceae bacterium
CGGCACAGCCCTGCCATGCCCCGGCTCCCACTTCGATAGGCTGGACAGCGGCGCCCGAATAGTAGAAACCCGCACAGCTTCGACGCGACCGAAGGAGAAGGCGTGAACCATAGCGCCACCAGGCAAGGCGAGGCGCTCACCCGGCGCGACCTGATCGCCTATCTCGAATCCGGCTGCAAGCCGCGCTCGGCGTGGCGCATCGGCACAGAGCACGAGAAGTTCGGCCATCGCCTCGCGGACCATGCGCCACTCCCCTACGAGGGGCCGTGGGGCATCCGCGCGCTCCTGGAGGGGCTTCAGCGCTTTGGCTGGACCCCCTACCTGGAGAACGGCAACCCCATCGCCCTGCTCAAGGACGGCCAGTCGGTGACGCTAGAGCCGGGCGGCCAGCTCGAGCTCTCGGGCGCCCCGCTGCACAACCTGCACCGCACCTGCGACGAGGTGCACGCCCACCTGGATCAGGTCAAGACGGTCTCCGCCGAGCTCGGCATCGGCTTTTATGGCGTGGGCTTCCGGCCCGATGCGCCGCGCGAGGCGATCCCGTGGATGCCCAAGGGCCGCTACGCGATCATGCGCCGCTACATGCCGACGCGGGGCAGCCTCGGTCTCGACATGATGACCCGCACCTGCACCGTGCAGGTCAATCTCGACTTCGACTCGGAGGCCGACATGGTGCGCAAGTTCCGCGTCGCCATGGCCCTCCAGCCGGTCGCCACCGCGCTCTTCGCCATCTCGCCCTTCGTCGAGGGCAGGCCGAGCGGCTTCCGCAGCTACCGCAGCCATGTCTGGACCGACACCGACCCGGACCGCTGCGGCCTGCTCCGCTTCGCCTTCGAGCCCGGCATGGGATTCGAGCGCTACGCCGACTACGTGCTGGACGCGCCCATGTATTTCGTGGCGCGGGACGGCGGCTACGTGGACGTGGCGGGCGAATCCTTCCGCGACTTCCTCGAGGGCGCCCTGCCGCAGCTCCCCGGCGAGCGGCCGACGATGAAGGACTGGGAGGACCATCTCACCACCGTCTTCCCCGAGGTCCGGCTCAAGACCTTCATCGAGATGCGTGGCGCGGACAGCGGACCCTGGGGCAAGGTCTGCGCGCTGCCCACCCTCTGGGTCGGCCTGCTCTACGATTCGACCGCGCTTAACGAGGCCGAGGCGCTGGTCTCCGATTGGTCCGCCGACGATGTCGCGGCCATGCTCGGCGCCGTGCCGCGGGAGGCACTCCGTGCCACCATCGGCGGCAGGACGGTCCAGGAGGTCGCCCGCGACACGGTGGAGATTGCGGCCGGCGGGCTCAAGCGCCGCGCGGTCGCCGGCAACCTCGATTCCGACGAGCGCTCCTACCTCACCTACCTGCGCCAGATCGCCGAGAGCGGACGCACCGCCGCCGACGACATGCTGGAGGCCTACGAGGGCCGCTGGGGCCGCAGCATCGAGCCGCTCTTCGAGGAATACGCCTATTAGCGCCGGCGACTACGCCTATCGCATCAACCCGGCGCTCAGCGCCGTTATACCGCCGCCCATCGCCGAAATCGCGAAGCTCGCTGTGGGGCGTGATTACCCGCCCGGGAAGCCGCTGCTCGATCTCGCTCAGGCGGTGCCCGCCTATCCCCCGTCAGACGCGCTGACCGCCCATCTCGCTGACGCGGTGCGCCGGCCGGAGACGGCGCGCTACACCCCGATCGTCGGCCGGGACGACCTGCGCTGCGCCCTCGCAGCAGCCCTATCGGAGGCTTACGGCGGCGACGTGACCCGCGATCGGGTCGCGATCACCGCGGGCTGCAACCAGGCCTTCTGCCTCGCGCTGATGGCGCTCGCGGGGCCGGGCGACGAGGCGATCCTGGCCGCGCCCTCCTACTTCAACTACCAGATGTGGCTGGAGATGCTGGGCATCGCGCCGGTCTACCTGCCCTTCCGGCCCGAGCGCGGCGGCGTGCCGGACCCGGCCGACGCGGCGGCGCGGATCACGCCCCATACGCGGGCCATCGTGCTGGTGACCCCCAACAACCCCACGGGTGCCATCTATCCGCCCAAGGTCATCGAGGGCTTCCACCGCCTCGCGCGCGAGGCCGGCCTCGCCCTGGTGCTCGACGAGACCTACCGCGACTTCCTGCCGGGCGACGGCCCGCCCCACGGCCTGTTCGCGCGCCCGGATTGGGACAAGACGGTGGTCCAGCTCTACAGCTTCTCCAAGGCCTACAGCCTCACCGGCTACCGGGTCGGCGCGCTGGTCGCGGGCGCAGGCCTGCTCGCGGAGGTCGCCAAGGCCGCCGATTGCGTCGCGATCTGCGCGCCCGCCATCGCGCAGGAGGCGGCGCTCTACGGCCTCCGCAACCTTGCGGACTTCCGCGCCGACAAGCGGCGCCTCGTGCTGGAGCGCGTCGCCCAGTTCCGCGCGGTCTTCGCGCGCAACGACCTGGCCTACGAACTGATCTGCGCCGGCGCCTTCTTCGCCTACGTGCGCCATCCCTTCTCCGGCGCCGCTGCGGTCGATGTCGCCCGCAGGCTCATCCGGGAAGAGAACGTGCTCTGCCTGCCCGGCAGCGCCTTCGGCCCCGGCCAGGACGATTATCTGCGCTTCGCCCTCGCCAACATCGACGGCGACGCCATGGCCGCGCTCGGCGATCGCCTCGTCGCGAGCCAGCGGTAAGTGCGCCGCGCTCACGCCTCCGTCTTCGCGGGCGCTCTCGTGAAGCTCCAGGACTCGCACCAGGGCTCGAAGCCGATCCTGGTGTAGCAGCGGTTCGCGGCTGCGTTTCTCAGGTCGGTGTAGAGACAGGCGGTCTTCTTCCCGTCGGCATGGATGCGGTCCACGGCCGCCGCCGTCACGGCGCCGGCATACCCGCGATTGCGCAGGGAGGGCGGGGTGTAGACCGCACCGATCGCTGCGCAATTGGGCGAAGGGCGCAGAATCAGCGCTATCGAGACCGGCTCCCCGTCGACCTGCCAGAACAGCTGTCCGTCCTCACCGGCCCAGTTCCTCAGCGCTTCCTGTGTCGGCGCCGGATCCTCGGGCGTGGCCTCGCGATGGAACGCGGCCATCCACTCGGCGTAGAGCGCGGCATCGTCGCTGGCGATGGGTCGGGCGCGGCCGGGGACGTCCGGGTGTTTCGGCGCCGCATTCAGGACGTAGATGCGTTGCGGCATGGGGTCCTTGAACGAGACTCCCAGCTCCTCCGCCCGCGCCACGAACCACGTCGCCGTGCGCCCGGCGCCCATCACACCGGGAAAATCGGTCGTCGCGACCGCCTCGGCCAGTGTCCGGCACTGGATGCGGGTCAGGTCTCCCAGGACGATGGAGCGCCCGGGAGTCTGGGCAGCGCAACTGCCGGGGCCGCCAAGCGTCCAGGTCTGGACGGGCTGGTCGGACTGGCCGCGCCAGCTCGCGGCCTGGCTCACGATGGAGATCAGGACGCTGTGGCGTGCTTCGTCGTTCGCCAGTGCCGGCATGTGGAAGTCGCAAAAGTCGGAAGCATTCACGGGTGCCATGCTCCCCGAAGAGGCACTACGACGCAGCCTCCGCGAAGCGGCCTACGTCGAAGCCCTCGATCGGCGTCTCGGTGCGGCCGTCGAGCGCAAGCTCCGCCGCCACTGCGCCCGAGGCCGGGCCCAGGCAGAAGCCGTGGCCGCTGAAGCCGAAGGCGTGGACCAAGCCGGGCGTGGTCCGGCTCGGGCAGAGCACCGGCAGGTGGTCCGGCGTGCAGCCCTCCACCCCGCTCCAGAAGCGGATCACCGAGAGCTCGGCGATACGGGGGATGATCTCGATGGTCCGCGCCAGCGTGGTCAGGCTCTCCTCCGCGTTGACCTTGGCGAAGCCCACGTCCAGGTCGGCGGTGCCGCTGCGTCCTCCGAAGATGACGTTGCCGCGCGGGATCTGGCGCGCATACACGTCGCCCCCCATCACGGCGAGCACGGGCACCATGAAGTAGGGCGCGGGTTCGGTCACGATCATCTGCGGCTCCATGGGCCAGATCTCGACCTCCTCGCCGAAGCGCGCCGCGAGCCGCGCACCCCAGGCACCGGAGCTGTTGATCAGCGCGCCGCCGCGCAGCGTGCGCCCGGATTCTGTCTCCACCGTGAAGCCGCTGCCGTCTCGCTCCACGTGCTTGGCGCCGTCGAGCTCGATCAGCTCGGCCCCCGCCGCCCGCGCCGCCCGCGCGAAGGCTGGCCCTACGAGGCGCGGGTTGGCCTGTCCGTCGCTCGCGCAGTAGGCGGCACCCACGGCGCTCGGGCCGAGCCAGGGGTAGCGGTCGCGCAGCGTGTTGCGGCCCAGCATCTGGACCTCGACGCCATACGCGGCCTGCGCCTCGGCGTGGGCCGCGATCCGGTCCAGGTCCTCCTCGTTGCGCGCGACCTTGATGTTGCCGGTGATGTCGTACTCGCAGTCGCTCCCCACCAGCTCCGGCAGGCGCTTCCAGACCGCGAGCGCGCGGGCCGCGATGGGAAGCTCGGCGAGCTTGCGGCCGTTGCGGCGGACCCCGCCGAAATTGACGCCGCTCGCCGCCGCCCCGAGCTGGTTCTTCTCCACCACCGCGACGCTCGCGCCGCGCTCGCGCAGGTGCAGCGCCGCCGCGCAGCCGACCAGCCCGCCGCCGACGATGACCACATCGGCCTGCAACGCGTCGCTCATATGGAGGCAGCCCGCGACCGGTCCTCGACCGCCGCTTCGGCGCCCGCGCGGATGACCAGCGGCTTGACCGGCGCCTGGCCGCGCAGGCGTCCCACCTCCTCCACCTTGCACCCTCGTGCGGCGGCGAGAATCTGCGCGGCAGCGGGGCCGCACACGCGCCCCTGGCAGCGGCCCATGCCGACTCGCGTGAAGGCCTTGGCCCGGTTCAGCTCCGCCGGCTCCAGCGCGCGGCCCTGGCGAATGTCGCCGGCGGTGATCGCCTCGCAACGGCAGATCACGGTCTCGTCCGGGAGCGTCCGCGCCAGATGGAAGGGCGCCGGCAGCGCCCGCTCCAGCGCGTTGCGGAAGCGCATGATGCGCCTGAGCTTCCCCCGCAGCCTCGCCCGATTCGTCCGATTCACAGCGACGCCCGTGTCGGCGAGCAGGGCGAGGGCCGCGAGCCGGCCGCGCAGCTCCGCCGCATCGGCGCCGGCCACGCCGGCCCCGTCGCCCGCAAGGTAGACCGAGCCCTTGAGCGCCCGACCGTCCTCGTCGGCCTGCGGCAGCCACTGCTGGGCAAGCGGGTCGAACGTCATCTCGCAGCCGGTGAGCTCGGCAAGCTGCACCTCGGACTTGACGCTGTAGCCGATGCCGAGCCCGGTGCAGGCAATCCGGTGCTCGCGACCGCGCCGGTCCCGGTAGCGCACGGCCTCCAGGGCCGCGTCGCCTTCGGCGGCCACCGGCGTGACGCCGCCTCGCACGGGGATCCCGGCCGCCCTGAGCCAGGTCATGTACCAGAGGCCCTTGGCGAAGGTGCCCCCTCCCCAGAGCAGGCCGGGAATTACCGGGACCGCCTGGGACAAATGGGACGTGTCGAGCACCGCCGCCACGCGCGCGCCCGCGTGAACGTACTGGTAGGCGACGAGGTAGAGCAGCGGCCCGGTGCCCATGAAGACCACCGGATCGCCGATGGCGCAGCCCTGCGCCTTCAGCGCCACTTGCGATCCGCCCATGGTGAACACGCCCGGCAGCGTCCAGCCCGGAAACGGAATCACCCGGTCCATGGCCCCGGTGGCGAGGATCAGCGCGTCGAAGCCGATCCGCTCGATGCCCTCCGGCCCGAGCGCCTGGGCGACACCGCCCTCGATGTTCCAGATCAGGGTGTTCGGGCGATAGTCGATCCTCTGCCGCAAGCCGTCGAGCGTCGCGTGCAGGTCTTGCGCCTTGCGCGCCTCGAAGCCGTAGAGCGCGGTGGCCGGCCGCTTGAAGCCTTCGGGCGGCCGGCGGTAGATCTGGCCGCCGCTGCGCGCGCCCTCGTCGACCACCACCGGCGCGACGCCGTGCGCGACCAGCGTCTCTGCCGCCCGCGTTCCTGCCGGCCCCGCGCCCACGACCAGCACCCTGGGCGCATCGCCGGTCACAAGACGCTCTCCGGCGCGCACACACGCATGCCGTCTTGCACCTCGGTCGTGCAGGCGCGGATGCGGCGTCCGTCTTCGAGCGCGACCCAGCAGTCCTGGCACGCACCCATGTTGCAGAATCCCGCGCGCAGGCCCCCGTCGAATTCGTTCCGGCGCAGCGCGACACCGTTGCAGAGAAGCGCGGTCAACAACGTGTCGCCGGTGAGCGCGGCGAGCGGCCGGCCGTCGTGAAAGATCGTGACGCCCGGCCTGCCGCGCTCCGCCAAGCGCACGAAACGGCAGCCTGCGCCTTGTTGTTCCGCCCCTTGCAACATGGGCCCCGTGCTGACACGCCCGCCTGAACGCGTCAAGCAAGCCGCACGCTGGCGCCCGCCTTACGCCGCCCGGTCGCCTTGCGGCTCCCGCCCGTAGACCCGGCCCTTCCACTCGCTTCGTCGGCCGCCCCAGTGACGCAGCGCCGAATGCCAGGTCATGGCGAGAAACAACGTGCCGATGAGTGGCATCGTCAACGCCCAAGCGGAAGAGAGCCGGTAATAGCGGACCGTCGGCAGGTAGCAGACCGCCATCCCGACGAGCCCGACACCGCCGGCGATTTGCGCCGCAAGCGGCCCGCCGAGGCCTGCAGTCGGTGCCCAGAACATGAGCGCCATGAGCAGCGTGCAGACCAGCAACAACACGGGCGAATAGCGGAGCTGGGTGTAGGCGGTGCGGGCGACCATGCGCCACACCACTCCGAGGGTCGGATAGCTCCGGTGGCTCTCGGCCCCGCGGCTCACACCGATCCAGGTCCGGTGCCCGGCGTCCTTGACCGCCCGCGCCAGCGCGCAGTCGTCGATGAGCGCGCCGCGATTCCCCTCGAAGCCGCCGATCCGGGCCAGCACCGAGGTCTCCACCAGCACGCAGCCGCCGGCTGCCGCGGCGACCCGCCGGCCCGGCCCGTTCGACAGGTGGAACGGGTAAAGCAGGCGGAAGAAGAAGATGAAGGCGGGCAGCAGCAGCTTCTCCCAGCCTCCCCGCATCCTGAGCGCCGCCATGACCGAGACGAGCGCCGCGCCGCTCTCCTCCTTCTTTGCGAGCAGCGCCCGGATCATTCCCGGCCGCAGCGTGATGTCTGCATCGAGCAGGAGGGTCAGCGGAGTCTCGATCCGACGCCACCCTTGCTCCAGGGCCCAGAGCTTGCCGGTCCAGCCATCGGCCAGCGGCGCGCCGGCGTGGACGTCGAGGGTGAGCGCTTGAGGCGCCGCCCGTCGCGCGACTTCCGCCGTGTCGTCGCCGGAGCGGTCGTCGACCAGGACCACGCGCAGGCTTCGCCCCTGAGGTCCGAGCGCCGCGAGCGTATCGCCGATGACCGCCGCCTCGTCACGCGCCGGAATCAGGACCGTCACGTCTTCGAGGCTGATATCCGCAGGATCTTCCGCAGGCTCCGGCTCGAGCCGCTCGCGCACCCGCCACGGCTGCCAGGGCAGCACCAGGACGCAGAGCCAGAGAGCCGCGCCCGCCGCCACGAGCCCGCTCCAGAGCATCGACACACTATCCACGGACGGGGACCGCGCGCTGCCCCCGGCGCAGGTTCAGGGCGCTAGCCCGCACTTCTGACCAGGGTCATGGCCTGCGTCGCGCCCAGGCGTTCGATCCGCCAGGAGCGGGCTGAAAAGTGTATCAGGGAATACGGTTGAGGCTCGCGACGCCGCCGGCGGGCGCCTGGGCGCGACCCGAAGGGCGGCGCCCCGGGGACGTAACGCGGGTGCGTCATGAAGGCTTGTGCTTGACGAGGGTCACCTTGTTCATGCCGTCTTCGCGCCGATAGCTGGCCTCGTCCATAAGCTGCTGCACGAGATAGACGCCGAGCCCGCCAATTGGGCGGTTCGGAACTTCCGACTCGAGATCCGGCGGCGGCGCTTCGCCAAACGGATCGAACGGCTTGCCGGTGTCGACGATTTCCATGATGAGAGACTTGCTGTCGGAGGTCAGAGTGATCTGGATCTCCGTTTCCCTGTCGCCGTCCTGACCGTACTTGATGATGTTGGTGCCGATCTCTTCGAGCACGAGCTCGATTTGATACAGAAGCTCAGGAGGCCAACGTTCGGCTTGCGATAGGATACTGACCGCCGCTTGAATGCGCTCAATCTCGTTGAGCTGCGCCTCCATATTGAGTGTGAGGTTCGCGCCCACTTTTCGGTCCTCGCTCGATAAGGGGTCACACGAGCACTGTTGTCGCGTCGGCCGAGGCCTATCCCGCCCGATCTTCTGCGCCGCGGCTCAGCCGACGCCCTGCGCTGGAGTCCCGGGCGCAGCGTTGCCAACGGCCTGATTCCACACGCTGCTATACCCGAAGACGCTTGGCAAGCATTCGTTCGCGTTGCGGCAGTATTGGCCAAAGGGGACGATGCTGTCCGGAAGGCAGTGCATGCCGCTGAACGAGGAATGGGGCGAGTGATGGGATTCGAACCCACGACCCCCGGAACCACAATCCGGTGCTCTAACCAACTGAGCTACACTCGCCACCGACGGCTTCACTTAGTGAAGCGCCGGTGCGGCGTCAAGCGGCCGAAGGGGATGCCCGCCGAGCCGGTCAGGCGGTGGTGGCCGCTCCGCGCGAGAGTCGCCGCTTTGTCTGTTCTCGCGCTGGCGATTTTGGCGAGTCCCTGCGGCGCCAACGCAGCCGACGCCCCGGTCCGCGCCGATCGCGCCATGATTGCCGCGGCGCACCCTGCGGCGGCAGAGGCCGGCGCCCGCATCCTCGCAGAGGGCGGCGCGGCCATCGATGCGGCCATCGCGGCGCAAATGGTGCTCGGGCTGGTCGAGCCGCAGTCGTCGGGCATCGGCGGCGGCGGATTCCTGCTCCATTACGACGCGGCGCGGGACACCGTGGCAAGCTACGACGGCCGCGAGACAGCGCCGGCCGCGGCCGACGAGACCCTGTTCCTGGCTGCGGACGGCACGCCGCGTCCGTGGCCGGAGGCCGCCGTCGGCGGGCTCTCGGTCGGCGTGCCGGGTGTGGTGCGGATGCTCGAGCAAGCGCACCGCGCTCATGGCCGGACACCCTGGGCTCGCCTGTTCGAGCCTGCCGCGGCCCTCGCCGAGCGCGGCTTTGCCATCACGCCCCGGCTTGCGCGCATGATCGAGAGGAACCCCGATCTCGCGCGCTTCCCGGACGCCCGCGCCTACTTCTTTCACCCGGACGGTAGCCCGAAGAGCGCCGGCGAAACGCTGGTCAACCCCGCCTATGCCGAGACCATGCGCGCCATCGCGCAGGCCGGGGCGGACGCGTTGCACGAAGGACGGATCGCGGCGGAAATCGTCGCCACCGTGCAGGACGACCCGGTGAATCCGGGCTCGCTCGCGCTCACCGACCTTACCGGCTACCGCGCCAAGGAGCGGCCGCCGGTCTGCGGCGACTACCGACGCCACCGGGTCTGCAGCATGGGGCCGCCGAGCTCCGGCGGCGTCACCTTGCTGCAAACCCTCGGGCTGCTGGAACGCTTCGACCTCGCCGCACTTGCCCCCGGCTCGGTGGAGCCCGTCCACCTGATCAGCGAGGCGAGCCGCCTCGCCTTCGCCGACCGCAATCGTTACCTGGCGGATGCGGACTTCGTGCCGGTCCCGGTGAAAGGGCTGCTCGATCCCGGCTACCTGCGCCGGCGCGCCGGCCTGATCGAGCCCGACCACGCCATGGGCGAGGCCGCGCCGGGCGCGCCCCCTGGTTCCGAAGGCTTCGCGCGGGCCGACGCGGCGGCGCCCGAGTTCGCCTCCACCAGCCATCTCTCGGTCGTCGATGCGCAGGGCAACGCCGTCTCCTTCACCACCAGCGTGGAGCGCGCCTTCGGCTCGCGCCTGATGGCGGCGGGGTTTTTCCTGAACAACCAGCTCACGGACTTCTCCTTTGCCCCGACCGGCGAACACGGCCCGGTCGCGAACCGCGTGCAGCCGGGCAAGCGCCCGCGCTCGTCCATGACACCGACGCTGATCTTCGACGAGGCGGGCCGACTGGTCGCGGCCCTCGGCTCGCCCGGCGGCTCGCGCATCATCGGCTTCGTCGCCCAGTCCGTGATCGCCCTGCTCGATTGGGGCCTGGACGCCCAGGCCGCGCTCAGCCTGCCCCGGCACGTCAACCGCAACGGCGTGACCGAGCTGGAGGCGGGCACCGCGCTCGAACGGATCGCGCCCCCGTTGGAGGCGCTGGGGCATGACGTGCGCGTTCGGCCCCTGGTGAGCGGCCTGCACGCCATCCGCCGAGTCGAAGGCGGGCTAGAGGGCGGCGCCGACCCGCGCCGGGAGGGCATCGCCCTCGGTCACTGAACTGCGCCCCCCTGATTACGCCTCCTGCGTCACGGCGTCCTCCCGGTCGGAAGGGTCGGGCAAGCGCAGCCTGAACACGGTGCCTGCCGAGTCGGTGCGCTCCAGGCTTATGTCGCCGCCGTGGTTGCGCACGAGGTCCCGCGCGATGGCGAGGCCGAGGCCGGTGCCGTCGTCGCGGCCGCCGTCCGCAAAGGCTTCGAACAGGTGGTCCCGCACCGGGGCGGAAATGCCGGGCCCGGTATCCGCGACCTCGACGAGGGTTTCGCTCGAGTCGTGCCAGGCGCCGACCCGCACCGTCCCGCCCCCGTCCTTGAAGGCCAGCGCCTGCACCGCGTTCTGGGTCAGGTTGCTGATCACCCGATAGAGCTGATCGCGGTCGGCGGTCACGCTCAGCTCCGGCGGCACCTCGTTGCGCCAGTCCACCGAGGCATCGTCGATGGGGAGCGCCGCCCGCACCTCGTCGACCAGTGGCGCCAGCGCGAACGACGCGCGGCGCGGTGCCGGCAGGCGGCCCGTCGCGAAGCTCAGCGTGTGCGTGCAGAGCGTGATCGCCCGATCGATCGCGGCGACCAGCGGCAGCGTCAGCTTCTGCACCTCGGGGTCGCGCGCCGCAGCCAGGCGGTCGGTCAGCACGGCGGCGGTCGCCAGCATGTTGCGGAGGTCGTGGTTGATCTTGGCCACGCCGGCACCCAGCGCTGCAAGTCGCGCCCGCTGATGCAGCGCCGCCCGCACCCGCCGCTGCATGACTTGCAGCTCCCGCTGCGCGAGGCCGATCTCGTCGCGTCTGCCGCTCACCCTGACCGTCGCGGCTGCGTCCTCCGGCGCGCGGCGGAACGAGACCAGGCTGTCGGTCATGCGGCCGAGCGGCAGCACCATGAGCCAGTGCAGCGAGACATAGACCAAGCCGGCGACGACGATCGCCAGAATGATCGAGAGCCACAGAATGCGCCCCGAATAGTCGAGCATCGACGCGAACATCGGGGCTTCCGGCAGCACGATCTCGACCACCGTGTCGGCCGGATCGCCGGGCGCCTTGCCCATGACCCGGATCGTGCGCTCGCCGCCGTGACGTAGCGTGTCGGCCGCGTGCGCGATCAGGCCCATAGCCGTCTCCTCGCGCAGGTCGAAGCTCGTGTCGACGGCGAGCGGCATGTCGCTGGCGAGCACCAGCCGGCGGGATCCCGGCCGCTTGATGGAGATCGTCGAGACGCCCGCGCGCTCCAGCAGGGATGTGCGAAGCTCCTCGGTCACCATCCCGTCCGGCGACGCCTCCACCGCCAGCGCCGCGATCCGCGCGGCTTCGATCCGCTCTTCGAGGAAGACCAGGCGGTGGCGTGCGATCGAGGGGACGTAGATGAAGACCTCGCCCAGAAGGACGAAGAATATCGTGAGCACCAGCAGCCGCGCCGAAAGGCCGCGTGCGGCTCGCGACAACACCGTAAGGGAAATCCCAGCCAAAGCGTCCCGGAGCGATCGCCTGTTGCCTCGCCGCTCCGACTATAGAG
This sequence comes from Rhodospirillaceae bacterium, assembly GCA_028819955.1. The sequence goes on from JAPPKP010000058.1 coordinate 11,835, forward strand.
CCGGCAACCGGCGGGCGACTAGCCCAATCGGGCGAGCATGCGGACGAGGCGTCGCGTGCGCGGACCGAACAGCATCGGCGCGTGGAAGCTGCCGGCGGCCCGCGCGCTCGCCTCGCTCATGGTTGGATAAGGCACGATCGCCTGCGCCAGCTTGCTGACCCCGATCTTGTACTGCACCGCCAGCACCCACGGCAGGATCAGCTCGCCCGCGTGCTTGCCGACGATGGAGGCGCCCAGCACCCGGCCCCGCTTCGTCGCGACCACCTTGACCAGCCCGGCCGTGGCGCCTTCGGCGATGGCGCGGTCGTTCTCCTCGAAGGGGAAGCGCAGGATGCGCAGCTCGTGCCCCTTGGCGCGCGCCTCCGCCTCGCTCATGCCGACGTGGGCGAGCTCGGGGTCGGTGTAGGTGACCCACGGCACCGCGTTGTAGCGCGCCTTCGCGGGCAGCCGGAAGAGCGCGTTGGTGATGATGATGCGCGACTGATAGCTCGCCGCATGGGTGAAGCGGTAGGGGCCGACCACGTCGCCCGCCGCGAAGATGCGCTTGTTGGTCGTGCGCAGGCGCGCATCCACCAGCGGCACGCCGTCGTTGAGCGCGACGTTCGCCTTCTCCAGGCCGAGGCCGTCGATCTTGGGCCGCCGCCCCGCCGCCACCAGAAGGTGCGAGCCGCTGATCCGCCGGCTCGCATCGCCCTCGCCGCAGGTGATGGTGACGCAGCCGTCGGCGTTCGCCTCGGCCGCTGTGACCCGGCTCTCCTCGTGGACCGTCACGCCCTCTTCGATCAGCTGCGCACGCACGATGGCCGCGAGCTCCGGATCGTCGCGCCAAAGCAGCTGCTTCGATTCCACCAGCGTGACCTGCGCGCCCAGCCGGCGGAAGGCCTGGGCCATCTCGGACCCGACCGGGCCGCCGCCCAGTACCAGCAGATGACTCGGCTCCGGCGCCGAGTCGAACAGGGTCTCGTTGGTGAAGTAGGGCACGGTGTCGAGCCCCGGCACCGGCGGGACGAGAGGCGCGGAGCCGGTGGCGACGATGAAGCGCCGCGCGGTGACGCTGGTGCTGCCCACCTCCAGGAACCGCGGAGCGACGAACTGGGCCTTGCCGAGCTCCACGTGGACGCCGAGGCCTTGGAACCGCACCACCGAATCGTGAGGCTCGATCGCCGCGATGGCGCCCCGCATGTGCTCGTAGGCGGCGGCGAAATCGTCGCCCCGCGCCGCGGCCGCCAGCAGCGCCTTGGAGGGGACGCAGCCCGTGTTCAGGCACTCGCCCCCCATGCGGGATTGCTCGATCAGGATCACGGAGGCGCCCATCTGGACCGCGCCCGCAGCGAGCGAGAGCCCCGCCGACCCGGCCCCGATCACGCAGAGATCCGCCCGGATCCGGTCGGTGATGGATTTCGACCCGACTACGCTCGCTGTTCCCACGACCCACCTTGCGTCTGCTCCCAATAGGTGACGGTGTTGCCCCGCTCCTTGTGAGCCCGCCAGCGGCCTCGCGCCGCCTCCAGCGCCGCCGGATCGGTACCGTCGAACATGTCGAGGCAGCGCTCGAAGCGGCCGGGATCGGCAGGGGCGACACCGTCGACCATGACGGCGATTTGAGCGCCGTTGGGATTGATGTCGTCGGTTGCAAGAAAGATCGGCTGGCGCTCGGGCCGGCCGTCCCGCGCCGTGCCGTGGGGCAGAAACGAGCCCTGATCGTAGGTCCAGAGCGCCGCGTTCAGCGCCTCCGCGCGCTCTTCCGAGCCGGCCAGCACCACGGCGCGGCGCCCGCTCTCCACCACCTTCTCCAACAGCTTGGGGAGCGCCTTCTCCAGCGGCGTGCGGCGAAGCTGGTAGAAGGCGATCTCGACCATCGCTCGGGCGTCAGGCCTCGTAGTGCGCGCGCACAAGCTGGTCGAGGAGCCGGACGCCGAAGCCCGACGCGCCCTTGGGCACGGTCGGGTCGTGGTCGCCCTTCATCCAGGCCATGCCCGCGATGTCGAGATGGGCCCACGGCACGCCGTTGACGAAGCGCTCGAGGAAGACCGCGCCGGCGACACTGCCGGCCTCCCGCCCCTTGCCGACGTTCTTCATGTCGGCGATGGCGGAATCGATGTCCTTGTTGTAGCGCTCGCCGAGCGGCATGCGCCAGACCTCCTCGCCGCTCTCCTTGCCCGCCGCGATCAGCCGCTCCGACAGCTCGTCGTCGTTGCTGAAGAGACCGGCGTGGTAAGTGCCGAGGCTGACGATGATCGCGCCGGTCAGCGTGGCGAGGTCGACCATGAAGCGGGGCTTGTAGGTCGCCTGCGCGTACCAGAGGACATCGGCAAGCACGAGGCGGCCCTCGGCGTCGGTGTTGATGACCTCGATGGTCTGACCCGACATGGAGGTGACGACATCGCCGGGCCGCTGCGCCTTGCCGTCTGGCATGTTCTCCACCAGGCCGACCATGCCGATGGCGTTGACCCGCGCCCTGCGGCCGGCCAGGCATTTCATCAGCCCGAACACCGCCGCCGAGCCGGCCATGTCGTACTTCATCTCCTCCATGCCCTGGCTCGGCTTGATAGAGATGCCGCCGGTATCGAAGGTCACGCCCTTGCCGATGAAGGCGACGGGCTGCTGGTCGGCGCCGTCGGGCGCACCGTTCCAGCGCATGATCGCGAGATAGGGCTCGTGGTCGCTGCCCTGGGCGACGCCGAGTAGCGAGCCCATGCCGAGCGAGGCCATCTTGTCGCGGTCCAGCAGCTCGACCTCGATTCCGTCTTCGGTCAGCGCCTCGATATCTTCCGAGATGGTCTTGGGATACTTGACGTTGCTCGGCTCGGAGACGAGGTCGCGCGCGGCGAAGACGCCGTCGGCCAGGCTCGCGTTCGCCTCGAATGCGTCTTCCGCCGCCGCAGGCTCGTCGAGCATCACCGCGAGCTCGGCAAGGCTCTTCTTGTCCTCGTCCTTCTTCTTGGTGTGGTACTTGTCGAAGCTGTAGCTGCC
>JAPPKP010000064.1 GCA_028819955.1 Rhodospirillaceae bacterium
TCTTCTTCGCCTTCAACAAGTGGGGCGAGCCGCTCTACGAGAGCGTCGCCATGGGCGTGGTTGTCGGCATTGTCTGCATGATCGTGGCGACCGCCGTGGGCCGCGCCATGCCCCGGATGCGCAAGCCCGGCGGCGTGATCCTAATCGCCCTCATTCCCCTCTTCGTGCCGGGGCTCACCATGGGGGCGGCTCTCTTCATCTCCATCCGCTCCTTCCTCGATCTTCGGCTCGGGCTCTGGTCGATCTTCGTCGGCCATATGGTGTGGTCGCTGCCCTTCTCGCTCCTGCTCGTGCTGATCATCGCGACCCGCTTCGACCACCGCCTGCTGGAGGCCGCGCAGGATCTCGGCGCCACCGGCTGGCGCCGCTTCTGGGACATCGAGTTCCCGATCCTGCGCCCCGGCATCATCGGCGCCGGCATCTTCGGCTTCCTGCTCTCCTTCAACGAGCTCCTGCGCTCGATCTTCCTGCGCGGCTCCGAGACGACGATGCCGATCTACAACTGGACCATGACGGCCTCGCACCAGTCCCAGGTGCCGATCATCTTCTCGCTCTCGACCATCATCCTGGGCGTCACCCTGCCGATCCTCGGCGGCTTCTTCTGGCTGCTCTTCGCCAAGCTGGACCGGAGTTGAGCGGTGCCCCCTGCCCTTGAGGCACTCTTGCGACCATGGGGTGATTTGGATAGGGTCCGCCGCGTGGCCGGCGCCGGGCGCCGCGCCCTTGCGCGCTCGTAGCTCAGCTGGATAGAGCACCAGACTACGAATCTGGGGGTCGGGGGTTCGAATCCTCCCGAGCGCGCCACCTACACCCCAATCGAATCAATCTGTTACGGCGAGTCTTCGTTGGGAGCGCTGTCAGCGATTCCACCACGGCGTGTCGGAGAATGGCCGCAGATCGATCTCGTGCGTCCACGCGGAGCGGTGCTGCCGGGCGAGCTGGAAGTAGGTGTCGGCGATCTCGACAGGCAGCAGCAGGCCGTCAAGCTCCAGCCCGCGCTCCTGCCGGAGCTGCTGGAACGCCTCCTCACCCAGCAACCTGCCCAGGGTATCGGGCGCATCGACCATGCCGTCGATGATGACGTGCGCGACGTGGATGCCCTTGGGGCCGAACTCCGCATTGAGGCTCTGGCAGAGCATGCGCCGCCCGCCCATGGCGGCCGCGTGCGAGTGCTGGCCCCGGTTGCCGCGCATCGCTGCGGTCGACGAGGTCACAAGGATGGTGCCGCGGCCGCGCTGCTCCATCAGCGGGCAGACGGCAGAGGCCATCCGAAACAGGCCGAAGGTCCCAAGCCGCCAGCCCAGCTCGAAGACCTTGTGGCCGGTCTCCGCCAGCGACCTGTCACCGATCTGCGCGCCCAGGTTGTAGACCGCCACCTCGATCGGGCCGATGTCCGCCTCGACCGCGGCGATGCGCTCTTCGATGGCGTCGGGCGCCACGGCATTCAGCAGGAAGCCGGAGGCAACGCCGCCGTCGGCGACGATGCGGGCGACCGAGCGGTTCAGGCCATCCTCGTCCGAACGCCGGCAGAGCACCGCGTGGTATCCCTCGCGGGCGAAGCGGGCCGCCACGTTGCTCCCGACGCCGGCGCCGGCACCGATCACGAGACACACGGGTTGCATTGAGTCCTGGCCTCCGTGAGGTTTATTCAAAGGCAAAACGTCGGCGCTACGTTACAGTCTATACTGTGCCGGGCCAGCCCATCCCGTCCCAATGCACGCGCAGGGTCCCATGTCCGTCGTCCCCGTCGCCCGCGGTCATCACCACGTCGTCAGCACAGGCCACGAGCTTGCGACACTCGCCGCGTTCGAGGCGCTGGAGAACGGCGGCAACGCCATCGACGCGGGCGTCGCCGCGATCCTGACTCTCGGCGTGGTCTACAGCGATCAGGTGAGCGTCGCCGGGGTCGCCCCGATGATCGTCCGCCTCGCGGAGACCTGTGAGGTCGTCACCATCGCAGGGGTCGGCGGTTGGCCGCAGGCCCTCGATCCTGACGCCTTCATCGAACGCCACAGCGGCGCGATCCCGCTGGGCGTCCGGCGCACGGTGGTGCCGGCCGCCCCCGACGCCAGCATCCAGGCGCTGGAGCGCTGGGGCACGATGACATTCCGCGACGTGGCGGGGCGCGCGGTACGCTATGCGCGCGAGGGATTCCCGCGCCACCCGGTCATGCTCGACTACGTGCAGAAGCACGCCGACGAGTTCCGCAAGTGGCCCGGGAACGTCGCGATCTGGATGCCCGGCGGCGCGGTGCCGGCGCCGGGCGAGCGGCTGGTCCAGTCCGATCTCGGCCGCACGCTCCAATTTCTTTGCGACGAGGAGCGCGCGGCCGGCGACGATCGCATGGCCGGGCTCGCGGCGGTGCGGCGTGCGTTCTACCGGGGCGACATCGCGCGCCAGATCCTCGCGCATCAACGGGAGCACGACGGGCTGCTCGCCGCAGAGGACCTGGAAACCTTCCGCTGCCGGATCGTGCCCTCGGTCTCACGCCGATTCCGGTTCAATGGCGAGGAGGTCGAGGTCCACACCTGCGGCGCCTGGTGCCAGGGACCGTTCCTGCTGGAAGCGCTCTCCATCGCCCAGGCGGCGGGTGCCGGGACGCTGAAGCACGGCTCGGACGCCTACCTCCACACGATTGCGGAGACCCTGAAGCTGACGTTCGCCGACAGGGAGGGCTATCTGGGCGATCCGGACTTCGTGGACGTCCCCCTCGATACGCTCACCGGCTCGGCTTACGCGGCGGAGCGAAGCAAGGCGATCGATCCGCGCAAGGCCTCGCCCGGCATGCCGCTCCCCGGCAGAATTCCCGGCCACGAGCCATACGTTCCTGCGGTCGCCGCGTGCGGTGCGCCAGTCGGGCCTTCGCCCGATACGTCGATCGTCTGCGTCATCGACGGCGAGGGCAACGCGCTCTGCTCGACGCCGTCGGACACGAGCTGGGATACCCCGGTGGTGCCGGGAACCGGGCTCGCGGTGTCTTCGCGCGGGGCGCAATCGTGGGCGGTGCCGGGCCATCCTTCCTGCGTCGCGCCGGGCAAGCGCCCCCGGCTCACGCCGAACCCCTGCTTCGTGCTCTCGCCCGGCCGCTGGATCATGCCGTTCGGGACACCGGGCGGCGACACGCAGATCCAGGCCAACCTGCAAACGCTTTTAGGTCACCTGACCTTCGGCCTAGGCCTGCAGGATGCGGTGGAGGCTCCCCGCCTCGTCACCCACAGCCACCCCGATTCCTTCGCGCCTCATGCCGCACATCCCGGGCTCGTCACTCTCGAGGGGCGCATCGACGAAGCCACGAGCGGTCGGCTCGCTGCGCGCGGACACCGCGTCGAGCGCTTAGGTGACTGGTCGCACTGGACCGGGGGCGTCTGCGCGGTGCGCAAGGACCTCGAGACCGGAGAGATCGAAGGCGCCGCCGACCCCAGGCGCATGAGCCGCGCGCTGGGCTGGTAGTCAAAGCGTGCGCTCGGCCTCTTCGATGCGGATGTCGTTGGCGGAGAGATCGAGCACGCTCTGCAATCCGTCGGCGTCGAACTCCCAGTGCTCGTTTCCGAATGTCCGGTACCACTGGCCGGTGTCGCGGTGGCGCCATTCGCTGATGAAGCGCACCGAGATGCGGTTCGCCGTGAAGCTCCAGAGCTCCTTCCTGAGCTTGTAGTGCTTCTGGATGGGCCAGCGCGAGAGCAGAAACGGCACGATGTTCTCCCGCCCCTCGACGAAGGCGTCGCGATAGCGCCAGCGCGTCTCCGGCGTGCAGGTTCCCGGTATCTCCTCCGCGACCCTGCGATTCCAGGCGTCCTCGAACGCCTGGACGACGGCGCGGGCAGCGTCCTCGTCGAAGGGCGGCGCGATGGGACCGGCGCTCATAGCGGCCTCCCCCTCCCCCGGTGTGTGCCCTACTCGGTCGGCAGCCGGAACCCCATGTCGCGCTTGCCGCTCACATCGTAGATCTCCGCCGAGTAATGGGTGATGTCGCCGCGAATGTTGGCCGCGCTCAGTGCCGCGACCAGCGTGTCCATGTAGGGATGGGTGAAGTGCGCATCGAGCGCCGCCTGATCGTCCCATACTTCGAAGATGATGGCCCGGTTAGGCGCGGTAACATCGATGGCCCAGTCGTAGATATGGGCGCCGGGTTCCTTGCGCGAATTCTCGACGGCCTCCAGGACTTCGGCCTTGATGCGGTCGAACCCGCCGGGCACGAACTCGAAGACGACGGCGACGATCAGCATGGGGCGCTCCTCTTCATCCCTTGGTCCACCGCCATTGTCGCACATCCAGGGGCACCGGCAGCCCTTGCGTCATGGGCGCGGGCGGCGCAGATATCCCGCCGGCCATGTTGACCCTGCAGAACATCGCCTACCGCGTCGACGGGCGCCTTCTCTTCCAGGGCGTGACCGCGCAGGTCGGCGCGCGCCAACGGCTCGGGCTGGTCGGGCGCAACGGCTGCGGCAAGACGACCCTGCTGCGCCTCATCGCGGGCCGGTTCGAGCCTGACGAAGGCGCGATCCTCCGCACGCGCGGGCTTTCCGTGGGCCTGGTCGATCAGGAGGTGCCGGGCGGGCCCGAGACTCCGCGCGCCGCCGTGCTCGCGGCGCACGGGGAGCGTGCAGCCCTGATTGCCGAGGCGGAGGGCGCAGATGGCGCGCGCCGCGCCGAGCTCGAGGCCCGGCTCGCGGAGATCGGCGCGCACGCGGCGCCGTCGCGGGCAGCGAGACTGCTCGCCGGCCTCGGCATCGACGAGGCAATGCAGCAGGCGCCGCTCGCCGACCTCTCCGGCGGCTGGCGCATGCGGGTCGCGCTCGCCGCCGCGCTCTTCGTCGAGCCCGACCTACTGCTTCTGGACGAGCCGACCAACCACCTCGATCTGGAAGCGGCCGCATGGCTGGAGGCCCATCTCAAGCGCTATCCCCGTGCGCTGGTGGTGGTGAGCCACGACCGCACCCTGCTCGATGCCGTGCCGGGCGGCATCCTCCACATGGCGGGCCGGGGCGTGACCTATTACCCCGGCAACTACACGCGCTTCGCGAAGACCTTTGCTGATTCCCGCGCCACAGCGCGCGCCCAACAGGTGCGCATCGACGCCAAGAGGCGCCATCTCCAGGGTTTCGTCGACCGCTTCCGCTACAAGGCGAGCAAGGCGCGGCAGGCGCAAAGCCGGCTCAAGGCGATGGCGAAACTCGTCGACGTGCCCATCGTGACCGACGAGAGAACGCCGGACCTGAGGTTCCCCGAACCCGCTACGTTGGCGCCACCGTTGATGAGCCTCGCGGGCGTCGCGGTCGGCTACGAGCCGGGCCGCCCCGTGCTGCGCGGCATCAACCTGCGGATCGACCCGGACGAGCGGGTGGCGCTGCTCGGCGCGAACGGCAACGGCAAGTCCACCTTCGCCAAGCTGCTGGCGGACATGTTGCAACCGGAGCGGGGCAGCGTGACGCGCGCGCCCAGGCTCGCGGTCGGCTACTTCGCGCAGCATCAGATCGACACGCTGGAGCCGGAGGGCACGGCGTTCAGCCACCTCGCGCGCCTCATGCCAAACGCCGCGCCCGAGCGCGTCCGCGCACGCCTCGGCGCCTTCGGCTTCGGTGGGGAGAAGGCGGATGTGACGGTCGCGGCACTCTCGGGCGGGGAGAAAGCGCGGCTCAACCTCGCGCTCATCTCGGGCCGGGCACCGCAGCTGCTGGTGCTCGACGAGCCGACCAATCACCTGGACATCCGGAGCCGGCACGCGCTGGTCGAAGCGCTGGAGGCCTACGACGGCGCGGTCGTCCTGATCACCCACGACATGCACCTGGTCCAGGTCGTGGCCGACCGGCTGTGGCTGGTGCAAGACGGCACGCTGCGCGCCTACGACGGCGACCTCGACGATTACCGCGCCGAGATCCTCGGCGGCGAGGGTTCGCGACGGGCGGACGGCGACGGCCGGGAGAGCCGCCCGCCGCCCGCACGCAAGGCCGCGCGGCAGGCCGCAGCGGCGGTCCGCGCCCGGCAGAAGCCCCTCAAGGATGCCGTGGCCGCCGCGGAAGAGCGGATCGCGCTTGCGCAGGCAGCGCAGCGCACCCTCCAAGCAGCGCTGGCCTCGGCGGCCCAGGACAACGACGCCGTGCGCATCGCCGTGTTAGGAAAAGAGCTGGCGGAGGCGAAGCGGGCCGAGGCGGCGGCCGAGGGCGATTGGCTCGCCGCGGCGGACGCGCTGGAACGCACCGGGCCCGATTAGCCCCGGTTTCGGGCCACGGTATGATCCAATAGGGTGGAGGGAGCGCCGGGCACATGGCAGACGGAGACGGCGGCGGGGGCATAGACAAGGCCCTCTTCACGATGGCCCTCGGCCGCGACGTGGACTTTCACGACACCTATCCGCAAGTGGTCTACCTCGACCGAAAGACGGGCGACGTCATCTGGATCTACGGGTCGGACCACGATGCCGAAATGGAGGCCGGCATATCTCCTGACGAGAATCGCCAGGAACGCGAAGCGGTCGAAGCGGAGCCGAATCGCTACCTGGAGATTCCCGGCCTCGATCACACCGATCACCACCGGATACTCCAGCGATTTCTGAGATCGGACTGGACCCGCGACGACGAGCGCTGGGAGCGGGCGCAAGGCGCTTACCGGGGCTCGATCGGCAAGTGGAAGAGAGACGTCCGGGACGAGGACGCCATCCACGCCTTCTACGAGTTCAGGGAAAAGGAAATAGAGGCGATGACCGAGGAGTTCCTCCGGGAGAACGGTATCGAGCCGATCTGGCGATCGTACGACTGACGGTCGCCTGCCGCGCAACCACGGGCGGCGGCGCGCCTCGCGCTACCCGAGCGACGGGCTGCGGCGTTCGAGGAATCCCCGGAGGGCACCGGCACACTCCGGCCCGTGGGAATAGGCGACGCCGTGCCGGGCGCCGGCGACCACGTGCATCTCGCAGTCAGGCATGGCGCGCAGCCGCTCGACCTGAGTCTCGAGCGAGACGAAAGGGCTGTCGTCGGGCGCGATCAGCAGGGTGGGAACGCGGATGCCGCCGAGCGCCTCCGTGAGGTCCACCTGCACCAGCATGTCGACGAGGTCGACGCAGGCCTGAGGCGCCGAGGCGCGCTGTGTGTCGTGGAACCAGCGCTCCATCGCGGGGCTCAGGCAACCTGCGGGGAAGCGGAGCGGCATCAGCGTCGCCGACCATTCGTCCATCCCCAGCGCGCGGACATCGTCCCGGAGCGCCCGCGACCGGCCGATCGTGCCGCCCCGGTGGGCCGCCGAAACCATGGTCAGCGTCAGCAGGTGCCCGGGATGGTGCGCCGCGAGATGGAGGCCGACGGTGCCACCCGTCGATTCGCCGACGAAGTGCACCCGCTGCGCCCCGAGCGCGGCGAGCACGTCGAGAACATCGTCGGCCAGCGTGTCGATGGACCAGGCGGCCCCCGCCGCCGGAACGAAGGACCGGCCGAAGCCGCGCAGGTCCATCCGGACGATTCGATAGCGGTCCGCCAGGGTCGGCAGCCACGTAATCCAGATGTCGGAATCGATGGCGAGCCCGTGCAGAAAGAGGATGGTTTCGCGCGACTCTACCCATGGGGGCACGAGGTCGCAGACCTCGTAGAAGATGTCTCCTTCGGAACGTTCCAGCATCGGCATGGGATCGCCTCCGGCTCAGGGCTCGACGAGCGCATAGATCGCACCGTTCTCGACGACGAGGTCGTAGCTCCGAATGGGCTCGGTGCAGGGAGGCCCCGCCGGCTGGCCGGTCTTGATCTCGAAGCAGCCGCCATGGAGCGGGCATTCGATGATGTCACCGTCGATGAAGCCCTGGGAGAGCCAGGCCTGGCCGTGGGTGCAGGTGTCGTCGGTGGCGTAGAAGGCGCCGTCCAGGTTGTAGACCGCGACCGGCGGTAGGCCGTCGGTCTCGACCCGCAGGATCTCGCCCGCGTAGACGTCATCGACGCGGCAGAGCAAGACCTTCCCCATCAGCCGCCGCCCTCAGTCACCCATCGTGCCCATGGGAAGGAGTGTCGGGATTCTGCGATCGGTTGACAAGCGAGCGGCACGGAAACCCTCAGGCCCTGCCCGAATCGGGCGCCTCTGTGCTACCTAGCCGGAAAGGGCGGGGTGCCGGCGCGGCCCTCCGCAACCGAGCCACAGGAGGAAGCGATGACGTTTGAGGAGAAGGTCGAGCGGCTCAACGCGATCGAAGACATCAAGCAGCTCAAGGCGCGCTACTGCCAGCTCTGCGACGCCGGCTACGACCCCGACGGCATCGCGGCGATGTTCGTGGAAGACGGCGTGTGGGACGGGGGCGAGAATTTCGGCTGCCACGTCGGGCGCGAGGCGATCCACGGCTTCTTCTCAGGCATCTCGAACGACATCGTCTTCGCCGCCCACCTCGTGCTCAACCCGATCATCACGGTGGACGGCGACACCGCCAACGGCCAATGGTGGCTGATCATGCCCTGCACCACCGAGCTCGGCGGCGGACCCAAGGAGGCGCGCTGGCTGCTCGCGGAATACGACGACGATTACGTCCGCGTCGACGGCACCTGGTACTACAAGCACCTGCGCATCGACCTGAAGTTCTTCACCCCGCACAAGGACGGCTGGGTGGAGGAATAAGCTCGCCTCATCCACCCTGTATCGCGTCTGATTACTGCCGGTCTGTTGTGGTGGCGTTGGACGCGGACAGGACTTTCGCGGTTACGGGCGTCGGAGGTCAGGACTGGCGCTTGAGCGTGCCATCGGCGGTAATGTCGCTCCTGAAGGGCCATTAGGGCTCGGCGTTTTGGGTAATCCCGCTGCGGCGGAAGATGATGATCAGCATCATCACGATGCCGACCACCACCCATGTGCTGCTGACCGGCAGCACGAAGCCGTCCTTGCCGAACATCCCGGCCTCGAGGTTCTTGAGCAGGTCGATGACCACGGCAGCTCCCGTTGCCCGCGCCGATCTCGATAGACTCGACAGGGTGATGTCGGGGCTGGACGAACGAGCCCCGGCGCCGGTCGAGCTTGGCGTTGATTGTGCCGAGCCGTTCACGGTCTCGCTCCCGGATGACGTGCTTACCGAGTGCGAGGCTGAGGGCGCCACGCCCTGACAGCTCACACTGTCCTCAAGCGCGGATGCGACAGGCCGCAGAACGAGCACGACGTCGACGACATGACTACATCCTGCGAGCCGCTTGTGAAAAAAGGGGAAAGCGGGGGAACTACCCGCAAGCACGTTGACAGACATCGGATAGCGACACAGACTTCGTTTTGAACGGGAAACGGAGGCCGGTGCCACCTAGCCTCCGCTTCTTGAACTGTTCAATGTGAAGGGATACGTGTTCGCCGACCCGAATCGGCAAGCGCAGCCTAGCGCGGGCACGTCCCCTGTAGCAAGGGAAGTGTGTCATGGCTAATCTGCGCAAAATGTCCCAAGGGTATGCCGCCGGTCACCTAGAGGCCCAAGATGGCGTGTCGGCCGATCCAGAGAGTCCCCTACGAGCGCATCCAAGAGGCGCAACCGTGGTCAATGAGAACGCATGGTTCCCGCCTCGCTCCGATGTTGAGTTCCTAATGTACCGGATGCCCGAATGGGGTTGCTGGGGGCACCCAGCGTGAGCGCCGTCAAGAATATCTTGGGGGAAGTCCATCGTTCCTCGGAACCACCGGACCCCCCTGAGCAAGATGACTGGCGCGACATCTTCCTGGATTTTCTGGAGAACAAGTCCCGTGGGCTGAGCGTCTGCAAGGAGTGTCGTTCGTCAAGCGTCGAGGTTACCCCGGCCTTGGTGACAGTCCCTCGGTGGGACCCGACCGAAAAAGACTGGAGCTTGAACGGCACTACCTATCCGTTCGCCCTTCTGGTCTGTAAGTCGTGTGGCCATGTGAACTTCTATAGTGCGTCCATCGCGGGCGTGAAGAAGAAGGATTTTGGAAAGGTCGCGGAGTGGCCATCTTCATCGTAGTCTACGCCGGATTTGTGGTATTCGGAGTGGCGATGGTCCTAATTTATGTGCCCTTTCCAGAAGAAGCACGCCAGTTCGTAGAAGTGGCCAGAAACATATCTCTGATCGCAGCAGGGGTGATCACGCTTCCTGCCCTTCTGTATGCTCTCTGGATCAGGGAAGCCAGCTACGAAATGGATCGCAAAGCACTACCGAGGTCCCCAGGAGAAGGGGATATCGGCGTCCAGAATTGACGCCGCGTCACCCATTTCCACAGTTCGTTTTCCCTCGCGTCAGCCTGCCACCAGCTCTCTGTAGCACGGCCGCTTGCCGACCATGCCCCGCGGCAGCGCGGCCATCCAGTCGATCATGTCCAGGTCGCGGACATTGTTCCGCCCGGTGAACTCCCGGACGTAGCGGTCTGGGTGCTTCTCGGACAGATGGTGGAACGCGCCGTGATAGCCGCGCTTGAACAGGCTCCAGAAGCTCTCGATGCCGTTGGAGTGGCAGTCATCCCGCACGTACTGGCCGCACGAATGCACCACGATCTTGTGGTGGGGCAGACCTGAGTAGGACGCTGACTCGCCGTGTTGACCATGGCGTCAAGCGCCACGTGGGCGACGGCGTAGTTGCTCAGGATGAGCCGGGTGGTATCGGGCACGGTCTCGACCGTGACGCGCTTGGTGGCCCGAGCCTTAGCACCGGCGAAGGACGTTTTTACCGACTGCGCCGGGTCCGGCCAGGGCGAAGCGATTGCACGGGCGGCGAAGGTCAGGACTGGCGCCTGAGCGCGCCCTCGGCGGTGATGTCGCTCTTGAACGGCCAGTAGAGCTCGGCGTTTCGGGTGATCCCGCTGCGGCGGAAGATGATGATCAGCATCATCACGATGCCGACCACCACCCACGTGCTGCTGACCGGCAGCACGAACCCATCCTTGCCGAACATCCCGGCCTCGAGGTTCTTGAGCAGGTCGATCACCACGGTCATCACCACGACGCCGACAACCGCGCCGGATAGGCTCTGCATTCCCCCGATCACCAGCATCGCGAGCGTGATCAGCGTCAGGTTGAGGAAGAAGGTGTCGACCGTGAGCATCCCTAAGAAGTGGCCGAAGAGGCCGCCCGCCATGCCGCAGAAGAATGCGCTGATGACGAAGGCCAGCAGGCGCTGGCCGATGACGTTCACTCCCGCCGCCTTCGCCGCGACCTCATCGTCCCGCGAGGCACGGAGCGCGAGGCCGAATTTAGAGCGCGAATAGAAGAAGGCCGCAAGAATCGTGACCACCGCATAGCAGTAAGCGACCCAGGGCGTCGTCGTCTGCGGCAGACCGATGACCGAGCTCGCGCCCGAGGTCCAGGTGCTCCAACGCAGATAGACCGAATAGATGATCATCAGGAAGGCGAACGTGCCGATGGACGCCGCAATCCCCGATAATCGCATCAGCGCAATGCCCGCGATGAAGGCCACGAAGGCGCTGAGCAGGCCTGCAAGGAAGATCGCGAGCACGAAGTGGTGGCTGTTGTCCAACAGGTAAATCGGCAGCCCCGGCATGAACATCTCGCGGGTGTAGGGGCAGCAGGTCTGCCAGCCGGTGGCGTAGGCGCCGATCATCATGAAGCCGATGTGGCCGAAGGACATGATCCCGGAGTTGCCGATGAACATGTAGAGCGCCACCACGATCACCACGCGGATCAGGCCCTCGGTCAGCGTCCGCGCCAGGATGCGGTCGTCGAGCGCGACCACGATCGCAGTGATGATGAGGAGCCCGATGCACAGATTGACCACCGGCCAGAAGTGCCGGATGCGCCTCATGAGCGGGGTGGTGGCGTCGAGCATCACACCCGCTCCTTGAACGCCCTGGTCGGCACCAGCCCTTGCGGCCGGGCCAGCAGGATCACCACCACCAGGCCGAACACGAAGGCGTCGCGGAAGCCCCGCATGCCTTCGGGCAGGACCGCAATCAGCACGGTCGAGAAGATGCCCACCACGTAGCCGCCGACCACGGCGCCGATCAGGCTGCCCATGCCGCCGATCACCGTGGCGATGAAGGCGTAGAGCATCAGGAAGACGCCGCCGCGGAAGCTCAGGATGCCGGTCTGGGTGTGGTACATCAGCGCCATGATGCCCGCGAGCGCACCCGAGATGACGAAGGCGAGTGCGATCACCCGGGTCGCGTTGACGCCGAGCATCCGCGCCATCCTGAAGTCCTCGGCCGCGGCCCGCATCTCGACGCCGATTGGCGTCCGCCGGAGGAAGATCGTGAGCAGGATGAGCAGGATCCAGGTCACCGCCACGATCACGAGCTGCAGGATCGGCACCTGCACCTTGTCCGAGAGCGGGATCACGCCGGTCAGCTCCGGCCAGAGGCCCACCGCCTTGGGCCGCCCGCTGTAGATCATGATGATCAGGTTCTGGATCGAGAAGCTGAGCGCGACGGAGGCGATCATCAGCACTGCGGGCGGTGCCGTCTGAATATGCCGGAAAAGCAGGAAGTAGGAGGCGAGCGCCCAAACCACCACCACGCCCACCACGCAGATGATCAGCGCCACCGGATGGAAGTCGAGGATCAGCGGGACCGCGACCACCGCCGTCGCCGGCACGATCAGCGAGAACCCGCCCACCGTGATGAAGTCGCCGTGGGCGAAGTTGATCAGCCTGAGCACGCCGAAGAGCAACCCGATACCCAGCGCGCCGAGGGCGTAGAAGCTGCCGAGGCTCAGGCTCGAGATGATGACCTGGACGACGACTTCCATCAGAAGGTCGCCTCGCCCGCGTGCTCCACGCCTTCGGTGAAGCCGAAATAGGCCTGGCGCACCGCCTCGCCGTCCTGCAGTTCCGCGGCGTCGCCTTCCAGCTGAATCTCGCCGCTGCGCAGCACGTAGATGCGGTCCGCCGCCTTGATCGCGCGCTCCGAACTCTGCTCGACGATGAGCAGCGTGAGCCCCCGCGATTCCCTCAGCTCAAGCAACACCTCGTAGACCCGGTCCACCAGGTTGGGGGCGAGCCCGAGCGAGGGCTCGTCGATGGTCATGATTCTGGGG
Source organism: Rhodospirillaceae bacterium (assembly GCA_028819955.1). The sequence goes on from JAPPKP010000064.1 coordinate 12,941, forward strand.
TTGGTCAGCAGCGCCCGGCCGATCACCAGCATCTGCTGCTCGCCGCCGGAGAGCTTGCCCGCCGCGCCCTTGCGGCGCTCCGCCAGCACCGGGAAGAGCTCCAGCACCCGCTTGAAGTCGGCCTCGATCTCGCCCCGGTCGCGGCGCATCCGGGTGCCGAGCCTCAGGTTCTCCTCGACGCTCAGCGTGGTGAAGACGTGGCGGCCTTCCGGCACCTGGGAGATGCCGCGCCGCGCCACCGCCTCCGGCGTCAGGCCGACGATGGACTGGCCGTCGAAGGTGATCGCGCCCTGGGACGGCCGCAGCACGCCGGAAATCGTGAGCAGCGTCGTCGACTTGCCGGCACCGTTGGGGCCGACAACGCAGACGATTTCGCCCTCGGCTACCCCGATGGAGACGCCGCGCACCGCCGGAACCCGGCCATAGTGCACGTAGATGTCTTCCACCGAGAGCAGCATCTACGTCACTCGTGGCCGAGGTAGGCGGCGATGACCGCTTGGTTGCTCTGCACCTCGGCAGGGGTGCCGCGCGCGATGGTCCGGCCACTGTCGAGCACGTGGATTCGCTCGCAGACACCCATGATGACCCGCATGTTGTGCTCGATCAGCAGCACGCCGCAGCCGAAGCGATCCGGAATCTCCCGCACCAGGTGCATCACGTCGTCGCATTCGAGGTCGGACATTCCGGCCGCCGGCTCGTCCAGCAGGACGAAGGCCGGGCTCATCGCGAGCGCGCGGGCGATGCCGACTCGGCGCTCGTCGGTATAAGGCAACACGCCTGCTGGGTCGGAAGCCTGATCGGCGAGGCCGATCCACTCCAGGATCTCCATCGCCTGCGCATGGGCCTTGCGGCGGGAGAGGCCGAGGCTCACGGCGGCGACCTCGACGTTCTCGCTCACCGGCATGTCGCGGAAGAGGCGACCGGCCTGGAAGGTGCGGGCCACGCCGTGGCGCCTGATCCAGTGGGGCGTGAGCTTGGAGATCACCTTGCCGCCGAGCAGCACCTCGCCTGCGGCGGGGACCTGGAACCCGGTCATCGCGTTGACGAGGGTGGTCTTGCCGGCGCCGTTAGGGCCGATCAGGCCGAGGATCTCGCCCTGGTGCAGGGTCTCGTCCACGCTGTCGACGGCGGTGAGGCCCTCGAAACGGACGGTCACGCTGCGCGCTTCCAGCGTCTCGCCGTTCGGCGTCTTCGCGTGCGCTCCGGCGTCTTCTGACACCAGCCACCCCCCGCTGCCCAAACCAACTCCACACACCGCTGCGCGGACGATGCGGCCGCACGGGCGCCCGCACAGCCGCAATACCGATGTTAGCTACAGAACGCCGGGATGCGAAGCAACGGGGAATTCGCATGGTTTCTTCAATCAGACAGGCGAAATCCCTTGACTTTACCATCGGACCTGCGTTCGGCCGTTCAATCGGGCTTGCAAATACGCGCGCCGCATTGACAATGCGTCGCCATAGGGTGCTCGGCATGCCGCCGAGCGCTTGGCATGTGCCATCGGACATTCATAGGGAGGTCACTTCGGATGAGAAAACTCGCGTCAATCGCCGCAGCCGGCGCGCTTGCGCTGGGCGCGGTATCGGCCGCGCCGGCGGTGGCGGACGACCACGAGGTCGTCTTCGGCTTCGCCGCGTCCTATTCGGGCTGGATGCAGGCCTATAGCGGCCCGTCGACCAATGCGGCGCTGATCGCGATCGACGACTGGAACGCCAAGGGCGGCCTCCTCGGCAAGCAGATCAGGCCGGTCTTCGCCGACG
>JAPPKP010000009.1 GCA_028819955.1 Rhodospirillaceae bacterium
GACAGGGCGGATTCGGGGGTACATGTGTGATGCGCCTGGACAGGTGGGATTGGCGGGGACACGTGGGATTCGGCGGGACAAGTGGGATTCGGCGGGACAAGTGGGATTCGCCGGGACAGGTGGGATTCGGCGGGATAAGCGGGATAGGCGGGATTTCGCGGCGGAGGCGTCGCACGTGGCGGAGACGTCGCGGGCCGTCCTGCATCCGCCCACGCCGACCGCTCGCGTTTGCGCTTCCGGTTCTCGTTCTGCACGGCGCAATGATGGCGCCCCCGCCGCCTGCGGTGCACCGCACCATGGTCCGTGGCTCTACCTTTATGTGAGACGCCTGCTCAGGCGAGGGGGAGTCGGGCGCCGTCGGGGCCGCGCGGGTCGATGGGGATGTCGGTCCCGAGCGGGATCGCCTCCTCGATCGCGGCCGCCGCCCGCAGCACCGCCGCCTCGCCGCGCGGGGGGCCGAGGATCTGCAGGCCCACCGGCAGCCCCGCCTCGGTGAAGCCCACCGGCACGGAGGCCGAGGGACACGCGGTCAGCGTCAGCACGAAGGTGAGGCCCAGCCAATCGACGTAGTTGTCGAAGCGGTGGCCGTCGATCTCGTCGACCCAGCGCGTGTCCACGTCGAAGGGCGGCACGATCACGCACGGGCAGACCAGCACGTCGTGGTGCCGGAAGAAGCGCACGCAGCGCTGATAGAGCACGCCGCGCGCTCGCTCGGCCCGCGCGATTCTGTCGGCGTCGAGCGCGAGCCCCTTCTCGATGTTCCAGACGATCTCGGGCTTGAGCACGTCGCGGTGGGTCTCCAGCAGCTCGCCCTTGTCGGCGGCGAAGAGCGCGGCACGCAGCACCTGGAACACGTCGAGCGCGCCGGAGAGGTCCGGGCACGCCTCGGCCACCTCCATGCCCGTAGTCGCCAGCGTCTCTACGGCGCCCGCACAGACGGCCGCCACCTCGCGGTCCACCGGCAGCAGGCCCAGGTCCGGGCTGTAGGCGATCCGGCCGGGCGCCGGCAGCGTCGTCAGCGCTTCGGAGAAACTCTCCGCCGGCGCTTCGATGGAGAGCGGGTCTTCCGCGTGGGCGCCTGACATGGCATCGAGCATGAGCGCGCAGTCCCGCGCGTTGCGCGCCATGGGGCCGTCCACCATCAGCCCCTCGAAGGGCAGGCGCTTGGGCCCGTGGGCGACGCGGCCGGGGCTCGGTCGGAAGCCGAAGACGCTGCAGAAGCTCGCGGGAATGCGCAGGCTGCCGCCCAAGTCCGAGCCCGTCGCGAGCCAGACCTGGCCGGTCGCCAATGCCGTGGACGAGCCGCCGGAGGAGCCGCCGCAGGTCTTGTCGGTGTTCCACGGGTTGCGGGTCTTGCCGAAGACCTCGTTGAAGGTGTTGGCGCCGGCGCCGAACTCGGGCGTGTTGGACTTGCCGATGACGATGGCGCCCCGCGCCTCCAGGGTCTCGACCACGATGTCCGAGCGCGGCGGCACGTGGTCGGCGTAGATCGGCGAGCCCCAGGTGGTGCGCACGCCCTCGACCTCCACCAGGTCCTTGACCGCGATCGGCACGCCGCCGAGCCAGCCGCGCGGGCGCGCAGTGCCGGGGTCCTCCGCCATGATCCGCTCGGCATGAGCCCGCGCCCTTTCGATACAGAGCGTCGGGATCGCGTTGAGGTGGCCGTCGGTCGCCGCGATCCGCTCGGCGCTGGCCTCGACCAGCTCCAGCGGCGAGACCTCGCGCCGGCGGAGCAGATCGACGACCTCGGTCGCGTCGAGCCGCCAGAGCTCGCCGTTCGCCGCCACGATACCGTCTCCCTTAAGCCGCGGGCGGCGTGCGGCTGTGCCAGTCGGTATCCTGCTGGTAGGCGTGCCCCGCCTGCAGCAGCCGCTCCTCGCTGAGCTGCGGTCCCACGATCTGGAAGCCCAAGGGCAAGCCATCCTCGTCGAAGCCGCCGGGCAGGCACATCGCGGGCGTCCTCGCCATGTCGTGCGGGGCGGTGAACGAGATCAGCCGCTCCACCGAGCCTGCCTCGGCCCCCAGCGTGTCCATGAAGGCGTTGGTGGGGGTGGGGTAAGGCTGCGACGGAATGATGATCGCCTCGACATCGGCGAAGACGGCGTTGAGCGCGCCGATGAACTTGTCCCGCTCGATCACGATGCGCGCGTGGTCGACGCCGCTCAGCGCGAGCCCCGCCTCGATCAGACCGGACAGCACCGGCCCGTAGTCGGCCTTGCGCTCCTCGTAGTAGGGCTCGTGCGCGATGGCCGTGTCCGCGCCGCAGAAATCGTTCCAGCGGTCGACCATCGCCGTGGCGTCGGGGAAGGCGATGGGCCGGATGTCGGCGCCGCGCCCGCGCAGCACGTCGGCCGCCTGCATCACCATCGCGGTCACGCGCGGGTCCACGCCTTCCGAGCAATAGGCCTCGTCGAGGCCGATGCGCATGCCCTCGATGCCGGCGTCGATGCTGCCGAGGTAGTCCGGCACCGGCGCCTGCACGGTGGTCGGGTCGTCCGGATCGACGCCCGCGATGACGCCGAGGATCGCGGCGCAGTCGGCGGCGGAGCGCGCCATCGGCCCGATGTGATCCAGAGTTTCGGAGAGCGCGAAGGCGCCCGCCCGGCTCACCCGGCCCCAGGTGGGCTTCAGCCCGGTCACGCCGCAGCCGTGGGAGGGGAAGCGGATCGAGCCGCCGGTGTCCGTCCCCAGCGAGCCGTAGCAAAGCCTGGCCGAGGTGGCGACGCCCGAGCCGCTCGACGAGACCCCGGTCCAGTAGTCGGGATGCCACGGGTTGACGGGCGGCGCGATCGTGGGGTGATGCACCGCATAGGCGCCCTCGGTCATCTGCAGCTTGCCCGCGAAGACCGTGCCGGCCTCCCGGAGCCGTGCCACCACGGTGCCGTCGACGCCCGGGCTCCAGTTGTGGAGCGCCACCGAGCCGACATGCGTGGGCGCGTCCCTGGTCAGGCAGAGGTCCTTGAGACCGAAGGGGACGCCCTGCAGCGGACCTCTCGTCGTGCCGTTCGCGATCTCCGCGTCCGCCTGCGCGGCCTGTTCGGTCGCCACATCGGCCATCACGGTGGCGTAGCTGCGGAGCGTGCCGTCCAGCCGCTCGATCCGCGCGAGCGTGTGGGCGGTGACTTCGGCGGCGGACACCTCCCGTGACCGAATCTTCGCCGCGACCTCGGTCAGCATCAGCTCGTGCAGATCAGACATCCGACTCTCCCCTCTCCATGATGGCCGCCGATTGAACGCCAAAGCCGCCGGCCACGCAAAGCCAATCTCCCCAAGCAGAACCGCGCATGCCCGCCCTTACAGCGTGGCCGCGATGACAACACACATCGGCCCAGTGTCCCGTTCGGGAAGTTTCGATCCACCTGCCCGGGGCCCTTTCCGCGTCATGGCCGGGCTTGACCCGGGCATCTCTCTGCCAGATCCGTTGAGTCCCGAGCCAACAGTGGATGGCCGGGTCAAGCCCGGCCATGACGTGGTGGGGATATCTCGTGTATTCAGTCGAACTTCTCGATCAGGACACTAGGGACGGGGATGGGTGCGATGACTCGCGACGACTACGTGGACCTGGTGGAGCGGCGCTACTTCGGCGGCGTCGTGCAGGCCGACATCCCGGCGGTGGTCGCCTGCTTCACCGACGATGCGTCGGTCACGATCTATCACGGCGATGCCGCGCCGCGCCATTTCAAGGCCAAGCCCAGCGCCGGGGAGACGCCGCTGCCGCGCTTCTTCGAGCACCTGCTCGCGAACTACGAGCCCCGGTTCACCGAGTTCGTCCACTACGTGGACACGGCCCACGAGCGCTGCGCCGCGATGTTTCTCGTCACACTGACGCCGAAGCCCGACTCGGCCTACAGCGACGTCGGCGTGCAGCGACTTCGCAACTGCAACTTCTTCCGCTGCCGGGACGGGCTCATCCACGAGATGACCATCTACTACAGCAATCCCGGCACCGCGGGCGGCACGGACGCCCACGGCTCCCGCCCCACCGGATTTCCCCAGGCCTGACCCGCTCAGGCCCCGCACCATGGTGCGGGGCACGGCGCGAACCGGGGGTGGCAACATCGCGCCATGAAGCTTGAGTGCGATCGGACTGAGGAATACGAAATTTGCGGGCGTGCGAGACTCCATCCGCGCTGCGCGTCCCGCAGAATCCCACTTATCCCACGGAGTCCCGCTTATCCCACTTAATCCCACCTATCCCGCAGAATCCCACATATCCCGCTTATCCCGCTTAATCTCGGCGAATCCCGCTTCAGATATTCGGTCCCATCCCGCGTCGCATACCGTCGCCGGGCGCGCGTTGCGCAGGCGTGGGCGCGGCGCTACAGTCCGCCCTGCTGGCGCGGCCCTCCGGGCCGAGCGGCCGCCCGAACGACGGAACGGTCGGTCCCCGTCGGCGACGGTCGAGGCGCCGTGGAGGTGCGGGAGCGCTCGCTCCAGTCGGAACCAGCCTCACACACCGCAGGTTGAGGAGGAGGCGCGAGCCCGCTGGGTCCGCGACGCGCGACGTGTGGGAGGGAAGAGGCGACCGGCGGCCGCGCCGGTCGGCGGCGTTCCGGGCAATCTGGCTGGTGTTGGCCGGGCTCCTTGCCTGCTGCTGGGCGGGGTCGGCGGCAGCCGAGCGAGTCGTCGTGCTTGCCGCAGCCAGCGCTGCGCACGTGATCGACGAGGCGATTCGGCAGTTCGAGACGGGTCCCGACGACAGTGTCGTCGCTTCCTATGCCGGCACCGCGGCGCTCGCGCGCCAGATCGAGAGCGGCGCGCCGGCGAACATCTTCCTCGCCGCCAACGCGGCGTGGATGGATCACGTGGAGGCGCAAGGCCTGATCGAGCCCGGCAGCCGGCAGGTGCTCGCCGGCAATCGCCTGGTCTTCGTCACCGGCGACAGCGACATGGCGCCCTTCGAGCCCTCCCCGGCGCTCGATCTTCCTGCACTGCTTGACGGCGGGCGGCTCGCCATCGGCAACCCCGACCACGTGCCGGCCGGCATCTACGCGCGCCAGGCACTGGGAGCGCTCGGTCTCTGGTCCGAGGTGCGGAGCCAGCTCGCGCCGGCGGCCGACGTGCGGGCAGCGCTCGCGCTGGTGGCCAGGGGCGAGGCGCCGCTCGGCATCGTCTACGCCACCGATGCCGTTCGCATCGAGGGCGTGCGTGTGGTGGGAACGATCCCGGCGTCGCTGCACGAGCCCATCGTGTACCCGGTGGCCCTCGTCGCGGGAGGCTCCTTGCCCCTTGCGACTCGCTTCTTCGAGTTCCTCATGGGGCCGGAAGGCCGGGCGGCCTTCGCCCGCGCCGGCTTCATTGTCGACTGAGAGACCGGGCGGATGGCGCTGACTCCTCTGGAGGTCGAGGCGATCAGGCTCAGCCTGCGGGTGGCGGGCTGGGCGGTCCTGATCAGCCTACCGCTCGGTATCGCCGTCGCTTGGCTGCTCGCGCGCTACCGCTTCCCCGGCCGGGAGATCCTCAACGGCCTGGTCCACCTGCCGCTGGTGCTGCCGCCGGTGGTGGTCGGCTTCGTGCTGCTGCTGCTGCTCGGCAGGCGCGGGCCGCTCGGCGCCTGGCTCGACGACTGGTTCGGCATCACCCTCGCCTTCACCTGGCAGGGCGCGGCGGTGGCCTCGGCTGTGGTCTCCTTCCCGCTCATGGTCCGCGCGATCAGGCTCTCGATCGAAGGCATGGACCGGCGGCTGGAGACCGCCGCTCGCACGCTCGGCGCTCCGCCCGCCTGGGTGTTCGTGACCATCAGCCTGCCGCTCATCGCGCCCGGCGTGCTCACCGGCGTGATCCTCGCCTTCGCCCGCTGCCTGGGCGAGTTCGGCGCGACCATCACCTTCGTCTCCAACATCCCCGGCGAGACCCGGACCCTGCCCCTTGCGCTCTACACCTACACGCAGGTGCCGGGCGGCCTCGACGGCGCCTTCCGCCTGATGGTGATCGCCATCGTCATCGCCTTCGCCGCCCTCATCGGCTCCGAGTTCCTGGCGCGCATCGTGAAGCGCCGGCTGGTGGGATGATGCTGGCGGTCCAGGCGCGACTCACTCGGGGCGAGTTCACGCTCGATGCCTCCTTCGGCGCAAAGGCCGATGGCGTGGTCGCGCTGTTCGGGGCCTCGGGCGCCGGCAAGACCACGCTGGCCGATGCCATCGCGGGCCTCGTGCGGCCCGAGGCCGGGCGGATCGCGCTGGGCGACCACGTGCTCTTCGATTCGGAGGCCGGGATAAACCTCAAGCCGGAGCGCCGCCGGATCGGCTACGTGTTCCAGGACGGCCGCCTCTTCCCCCACCTCAGCGTGCGCCGCAACCTGCTCTACGGCCATCGCTTCGCGCCGCGCGACGGGCGCTATGCGACGCTGGAGAGGATCGTGGTACTGCTCGGCCTGGAGGCGCTGCTGCAGCGCCGGCCGGGCACCCTCTCCGGCGGTGAGCGCCAGCGCGTGGCGCTGGGCCGGGCCCTCATGGCACAGCCCGATCTGCTTCTCATGGACGAGCCGCTGGCCGCGCTCGACGTGCCCCGCAAGGCGCAGGTCATCGACTACATCGAGCGGCTGCGCGACGAGATCGGCGTGCCCATCGTCTTCGTCAGCCATGCTGTCGACGAGGTGGCCCGGCTCGCAGGAACGATCGTGGTCATGGCCGGCGGCAGGGTCGCAGCGGCAGGCCCCGCCGCGGAGGTCATGGCGAGGCTCGATCTCGATCCGCTCGCCGGGATCGAAGCGGCCGGCGCGGTGCTGGATGCGATCGTGCAACGCCACGACGCGGCTTACGGGCTCACCGAGCTCGCGGTGCCGGGCGGCACCCTGCGCGTGCCGCGCCTCAGGCTCGCGCCGGGGCGGCGACTCAGGGTCCGGGTGCGGGCGCGGGACGTCTCGCTCGCGACCGCCGAGCCGCGCGAGACCAGCGTCCTCAATGTCTTCCGCGGCCGGGTCGTCGAGATCGGACCGCGCCGCGGCGCCTCCGTCGACGTGGCGGTCGACATCGGCGCCCGGCTGACGGCGCGAATTACCGCGCGCTCAGCCGACACGCTCGGCCTCTCCCCCGGCAGCCAGGTCTACGCGCTGGTCAAGAGCGTCGCGGTGGACCCAGCATCGCTGGTACAGGCCGAGCAAGACGATGCCTGAAGCTGCGCGGCAACGCGAGAGGCCAGTATGCTTGTTGTCGTCACCGATTTGTTCCCCTTACCATTCCGCGACGAGGCAAACGTCGGACAGGGAGGGCGACATGAGAGTCAGCAGAGGCATCGCCGTGGCACTGGCGGCCGCAATCGGTATCCCGTGCGCGGCCACGAGTGCGCTCGGGCAAGAGAGCGGCAGCTTCAGCGCAATCGCGACCTACGTTCGCGACTTCACGACGGTGGAGCACGCCGGCGGCGCGTATTTCGGTGGCAAGCTGGAGGGGAGCACCACCATCCTCGCGAGCAGCGGCGATCCGTTCGACGAAGGCGGGCACGGCCTGGCCACGTGCGTGGTATTCGGCAAGCGCTCGGCCGCCGGCCTCGACCTCCAGACCGCCTGCACCTCAACCAACACGGCCGGCGACACGCTCTATCTCGTGGCCGAGAGACGCGCGGGCGACGTGGACGCAGGCGGCGGCGGGCAGGGCCAGCTGGAGCTCGCGGGCGGCACCGGTGCCTATACTGGGCTGAGGGGAAGCTGTGCCTACGAGACCAACTATCTGGCGAACAATCAGGTCGTCACGACCACGGATTGCACCTGGCACAGGGATTGATTGTCGCGAGACGACGCGTTCCGCGCATGCTGACGGGAGTGCCTGCGCGCGGGCTTGCGTAGGGCCCGCCAACCTGCAACGCTTCGCCGCGGTTATTCCTTGCAGTGGAGGTGGCTATGGGCGCGGCAACGCCGACCGTGTTGATCGACAACGACCGCGTGCGCGTCACCGAGTGGCGCTTCAAGCCCGGCGAGGCGACGGGTTGGCACCGGCACGAGTACGACTACGTGGTGGTTCCGGTGACGACGGGGCACCTCCACCTCGTGGAGCCCGACGGCGAGCGCACGGTCCAGATCGTCCACGGCTCGCCCTATTACCGGGATGAAGGCGTCGAGCACGACGTCATCAACCCGAGCGAGACCGACGACGTGGTCTTCGTCGAAGTCGAGGTGAAGTAGGGCATCCGGGCGCAGGGGCAGAGAGTCAACGAACCGTCACATATCCGTATTATTTCCATCTTGGCCCGGCGTTAGCGTTCGCCTGCCATCCCGGGCGGCCGCGCGGGCGCGTGGCCATCGCCGCCGGGATGCAGCCGAATCCGGAGGACCCCACGTGACCAAGACACCCCTCGCCATCGCCGCGGCGGCAGCGCTTGCGCTGACCGCGTCCGTGGCGCTGACCAACGCTGCGGAGGCCCGCGACCAGATCAGGATCGTGGGGTCTTCGACCGTTTTCCCATTTGCCACCGCCGTCGCCGAAGAGTTCGGCAAGACCACGGGGAACAAGACCCCGGTGGTCGAGAGCACCGGCTCGGGCGGCGGTCTCAAACTCTTCTGCGCCGGGGTCGGCATCGCCCATCCCGACATCACCAATTCCTCGCGGCGGATCAAGTCGTCGGAGGTCGAGCGCTGCGCCGAGAACGGCGTGACCGACATCACCGAGGTCAAGATCGGCTACGACGGCATCGTGCTCGCCAACGCGAAGTCGGCCGAGCGGTTCTCGATTACCCTGCGGCAACTCTTCCTTGCGCTGGCCAAGGACGTGCCCCAGGACGGTAGGATGGTGCCCAACCCCAATCGGACCTGGAGCGATATCGACGCGTCTCTGCCCGCGGCCAAGATCGAGGTTCTCGGCCCGCCGCCGACCTCGGGCACACGAGACGCCTTCGTCGAGCTCGCCATGGAGGGGGGCTGCAAGACCTTCCTCGACATCGAGGCTCTCAAAAAGCAGGACAAGAATGCCTACAAGGTCACTTGCCACTCGATTCGCGAGGACGGCTCCTTCGTCGAGGCGGGCGAAAACGACAACCTCATCGTGCAGAAGCTCGAAGCCAACCCTTCAGCGCTCGGGATCTTCGGCTACAGCTTCCTCGAACAGAACCGCGACAAGGTTCGTGGCAGCATCATCGACGGCGTCGAGCCGGACTTCGACACCATCGCCGACGGCGACTATCCGGTCTCCCGCTCCATGTACTTCTACGTGAAGAAGGCGCATGTGGGCGTGATCCCCGGTATCGACGAGTTCGTCGCGACGTTCACCGACGAGGACGCCTGGGGGCCGTACGGCTACCTCGCCGACAAGGGGCTCATCCCGCTCACCGATGAGGAGCGGGAGGCGATGCGCGCTCAGGCCGTCGCCCTGGCTCAACTCGCCATGTAACGGGTGGGCCACAAGTGCTCGGGGCCGCGTGAGAGGCGAATCGCCCCTCTGCCCCAGCGCCACTAGCCGAACTCAGGCACCGTCGCGACCGCGCTCTTGCGCTCGTCGATGTGGGCCTGCCAGCGGGCGATGTTGGCCCTCGGCGCCAGCAGAGTTTCGCCCTCCGGCGTCATCTTCAGATAGTGCAGGACCGGCAGCACCATATAGTCGGCGAGCGATGCCTCGTCGCCGGCAAAGCAGGCGTTGCCTTCGAGCGCTCCGTCGAGCGCGATGAGCGCCTTGTCGGACCTGGGCACGCTGCTCTCCACCAGCGCCTCATCGGGTTCGCCGCCCTGCGCGGGAACGATCAGGCGCTGCAGCACGATGTCGATCGCCGGCCGGTAGAGATACTGGATGAAGACCGACGTCCACTGCCAGCAGCGGGCATTGGCGACCGGGTCGGCCGGCTGCAGGGGCGGCCCGTCGAATGCGCTGTCGATGTAGTTGCAGATCGCCAGCGACTCGTACATGCGCACATCACCGTGGGTCATGGCGGGTACCGAACCCCACGGCTGCATGGCCAGCTGCTCCGGTGATTGGGGCATGACCGGGTCGAGCTCGTAGGGCACCCCCTTCTCCATGCACGCCATGCGACAGGTGCGGACATAGGTGCTCAGCGGTGTGCCATGAATGATCAGTGTCGCCATCGTTCGCTCTCCCACTCCGGTCGGGGCGGCAGGGCCCTTCCCCGACCGCGCGCGCCTATGTTGCACATCACACCCAAGGTTGCACCGGGACCGCACCGTGAACGCACCGGGGCACGTTGTTCGCTGCCGGGCCGCTGACTATGCTCGCGGCATGAGAATGGCGCAGCGCGGAGGCGCGGCATGCTGACGATCACCGGCTATCCCGACCGGATCAGCGTCCGGCCGGGCGAGACCATCAAATTCATGGTCAACTGCGAGCACCCGACCTATCAAGCGGACATCGTGCGCCTGATCTGCGCGGACGACACGCCCGCCGGGCCCGGCTTCAAGGAACGGCCGATCCGCACGCCGGTGAGCAAGCGCCACAAGGGGCGCCGGCAGGTCATTCACGCGGGCTCTTATGCGCTGGTGGAGAGCCGGCCGCTGCTGGAAACGCTCGGCAGCTTCACCGTTCAGGCCATGATCTGGCCGACCACGCCCGGCAAGGGCGAGCAAGGCATCGTGACCAAGTGGGATTCTCGCAGCTGGTCCGGCTTCGCGCTGGTCATCGACAAGGCGGGCTCCGTCGCGCTCCGCCTGGGCATGGCGGACGGCACGGTCGAGACTGTCTCGGTCGGCAAGCCGCTGCTCGAGCGCCACTGGTATCTGGCCGCCGCGAGCTACGACGCGGAGTCAGGCCATGTCACCGTTTACCAGGAGCCGCTCCTCCCTTACGCGCGGGTCGACGACGGCGGCACCGAGAGACGCAAACTCGGAGCCGCGGCCCCAGGCAGCTCGGCGCCGATCGTCATGGCCGGCACCTTCAAGCGGCGCCAAAAGGGCCGCACGCTGGTAGACGGCCTCTACAACGGCAAGATCGACTCGCCCCGGCTGGTCGGCCGCGCGTTGGATCGTCTGGAGATCGAGCGCATGCGGAACGAGGCGGTCCCGGCCGGGCTCGCACCCGACATCCTGTGCGCCTGGGACTTCTCGCGCGACATCACGTCGATCAGGATTTCCGACCGTTCCTCCAATCATTGCCACGGCGAGATCGTCAACCTGCCGGCGCGCGGCATGACCGGATGGAATTTTTCGGGCGAGGAGATGTGCTGGCGCCACGCGCGGCACGAGTACGGCGCCATCCACTTCCACGACGACGATCTCTACGACGCGGGCTGGGAGGTGGATTTCGAATGGACCGTGCCCGCGCGCGTGGCGAGCGGGGTTTATGCCGCGCGGCTCAGGGCCAAGGGGGCCGAGGAGTACGTGCCCTTCGTGGTGCTGCCGGCGCCGGGGCGGGCCTCGCGCATCGCCTTCCTGCTTCCGACGGTCGAGTACATGGCCTATGCCAACGAGCACCTGGCCTTCGACGGCCCGCTCGGCGAACTCCTCACCGGCCAGCTACCCACGCTCAACGCGCAGCAGCTCTTCCTCAACGAGCATCGCGAGTACGGCTCGTCGCTCTACGACACGCATTCGGACGGCAGCGGCGTCTGCTATTCGTCGCGGCTCCGCCCGATCCTCAACATGCGCCCCAAGGCTGAGACGCCCTGGGCCTGCGCCGGCGAGGACTCGACCAACGCGCGCGAGTTCATCCTCGACATGTACGTGGAGGACTGGCTCACGCACTTCGGCTTCGAGCACGACGTCATCACCGACGAGGACGTCCACCGCGAGGGCATCGACCTGCTCAAGCCCTACAACGTGCTGATCACCGGCGGACACCCGGAGTACTACTCCAAGGCCATGCGCGACGCCGTCCACGGCTTCACCCAGCAGGGCGGCCGGCTGATGTATCTCGGCGGCAACGGCTTCTACTGGCGCGTCGCCATGCACAAGGAGCTGCCGGGCGTGATCGAGGTGCGCCGCTGCGAGGCTGCGATCCGCACCTGGGAGGGGGACCCCGGCGAGTACTATCACAGCTTCACGGGCGAGTACGGCGGCATCTGGCGCCACCAGGGGGACTTCGCGCCCCAGCGGCTGGCGGGCGTCGGCTTCGTCGCCGAGGGCTTCGACAAGTCCTCCTACTACCGGCGCATGCCGGGGAGCTTCGACCCCCGCGCGCGGTTCATCTTCGAGGGAATCGGCGATGACGAGCTGCTCGGCGACTTCGGCTATCACGGCGAGGGCGCAGCCGGTAACGAGCTCGATGCCACCGACCCCCGCCTGGGCACGCCTCCGCATGCGCTGGTGCTCGCCCGCTCGGAGGACCACACCGACCTCTACCTGGTGGTGAACGAGGAGGTGCTGGTGAACCACGCCGGCCTGGGCGGCACCGAGCACGAGAAGGTCAAGGCCGACATGGTGTTCTACGAGACGCCGAACGGCGGCGCGGTGTTCTCCGTCGGCTCGATCTGCTACCCCGCGAGCCTGCCGTGGAACGGCTACGACAACAACATCGCGAAGCTCACGACCAACGTGCTCCGCCGCTTCGCCGACCCCGAACCCTTCTGAGGACGCCCGACATGCCAGGCTACGTGATCGCGGACGTGACCGTGACCGATCCGGAGACTTATGCGGATTACCGGGCGCTGACTCCGGGCTCGATCGCGGCGTTCGATGGGCGCTTCCTCGTACGCGGCGGCGAGCACGAGGTGATCGCGGGCGGCTGGCAGCCCGGCCGGCTGGTGCTGCTGGAGTTCGACAGCCCCGCGCGTGCCGCAGCCTGGTACGACTCGCCGGCCTACGTGGAGGCGCGGGCGATTCGCCAGCGCGCATCGACCGGCCACATGGTCCACCTCGAAGGCGATGGCACTGCACAGGGCGGCGGCCATTACGTGATCCTGCGCGGGGCGACCGGGGAGGCCGGCATCGATGCCGCCCGCGTCGCTGCCAGCGGCGGGCGGGTGCTGTCGAGCGGCCGCACCCCTGCGGTCAAGGAAGGCACATGGCCGGACGGACGCATGACGGTACTCGAATTCGCCGACCGCGCGGCGGCGGAGGCTTGGCGCGAGTCGGACGACGCCCAAGGGATGGAGGGCGAGGCGGTTCTGGTCGAGGGCGCCTAACGCCACGTCAGCTAGGCGCGCCGACGATGCCGCGATCGTGCAGCGCGCCGATGGCGCCGTCGCTGAGGCCCAGCACGTCCGCCAGTATCTCGTCGGTGTGCTGACCGAGCCGAGGCCCCGGCTCGACCGCACCGCGCGGAGCGGCGGCGAAGTCCAGCGGGGAGCCCGGCGTCAGCACCGGCCCGATCCCCGGCTGATCGATCCGCTGGAACAGCGGATTGTCGGTTGTGCAGAAAGGGTCTTCCTCCACCATCTGGGTATGGGTGCGGAACGGACCCCAGAGCACGCCGGCCTCGGTGAGCCGGGCGCCGACGTCCTCCAGGCTCAGCGATGCGAACCAGGGCGCGAGCGCGGCACGTAGCTGCTCCCGCACGTTCCAGCGGTCGGCCTCGTCGGCGAGATTGACGCCGTGCTCGGCCTCGATCCGGGCGAAGGCCTCCGTGAGTCCGGCCGCCTGCCCCAGTGCCTTGACGTGGCGCGGCGTGACCACCACCAGCATGACCCGGCGGCCGTCACGGGTGGCGAAGTCGCCGCCGAAGGTGCCGTACATGTCGTTGCCGATGCGCGGCCGCTCGGCACCGTTGATCTCGACATCGCCGATGTACCCGAGCGAGCCGGTGATGTGATAGGCGACATCGGCGAGGCTGAGCAGAACCTCCTGCCCTTCGCCGGTTCGGCTGCGGTGGCGCTCGGCGGCGAGCAGGCCGATGGCGGCGGTAAGCCCGCAGGTCAGGTCCCAGCCCGGCAGCACGTTGTTGACCGGCTCGTCCAGATCCGCCGGCCCGGTCACGAACGGCCAGCCCATGCGCGCGTTCACGGTGTAGTCGACCGCGACCGTGCCGTCCGGGTTGCCGACGATGCGGAGCATGATGACGTCCGCGCGCCTCGCGCTCAGCGTCTCGTACGAGAGCCAGTCCCCCACCTGCAGATTGGTGAGGAAGATGCCGGCCTCGGGCCCTGGCGCCGTGATGAGTGCGGCCACCAGCTCGCGCCCCTCCGCCTCGCACAGGTTGACCGCGAAGGAGCGCTTGCCCTTGTTCATGCCGGCCCAATAGATGCTCTCGTTCTCGGTCGTGACCGGCCAGCGCCGATAGTCGAGGCCGCCGCCGAGGGGGTCGAAGCGGATCACGTCCGCTCCCATCTGCGCGAGCGTCATGCCGCCGAGCGGAGCGGCGACGAACGCCGAGCCCTCGACCACGCGCAGACCCTTGAGAATGCCGTTCACGCTCCCTCTCCCTTCCGCCCACCTCAACTTAGAGCGTTTCGGTCTTGCGCGGAAATGCTCTGGCCTCTCTTTCGCTCACGGCAGCCGCCTCCACTCACATCGTCATGCCCGAACCTGCCCGGACCTCTTCCGGGTGTCCGGGAATCCGAGCATCTCTCTCCATCGGGATTTCGCTCTGACATCCCATGAGAACGGGACGAACTATTCGGGCGGGATTCGCCGGGATCAAGCGGGATAGGTGGGACAAGTGGGATAAGCGGGATTAAGTGGGACAGGCGGGATAAGTGGGACAAGTGGGTTTCCGTGGGACAAGTGGGATTCCGTGGGACAAGCGGGATTCCGTGGGAC
>JAPPKP010000290.1 GCA_028819955.1 Rhodospirillaceae bacterium
GCCCTGGGCCATCAGACGATCCCCTGGGTATCGCGGCGGCGGAAGGTGCGCTCCTTCGGGGTGTGCAGCACCGCGCGGCCGTGCCGGGTGCGATCGTTGGCCTCGCCGTCGCCGTCGCTATCGGCGCCGATCTGCAGCTTGCCGCTCGCCAGGCCGTCCACGATCTTGCGCGCCTCCGTGGCGCGGGTCTCGATCAGCTCGGTGTTGGCGGGCTCGTCGACCAGCTCGTAGTGCACCAGCCGCGCCACCGCGCGCCTCACGAACTCCGGGACGTCGTCGAGGGGGATGGCGTAGCGGGTGCGCAGCCGGGCGTCGACCATGTCCGAGACCGCGTCGATGGCGGTCTGGACCGTGGCGGCGTCCCAGGTTTCGCAGTCGTCCGCGTCGGGTGCCGCGACCGCGAGGTGCCGGCGGCCGACGATGGCCTCGAGCTGCTCGGGTGTGAGGTAGACGGTGCCCATGGCGGCACCGGTCAGCGGTTCTTGCCTCGGGTCTTCTCGGGCGCGGCCGGCCCCTCGGGCGTGGCCGGCTCTTCGACCGGCGAGACCGTGACGCACGCGTCGCCGGAGAGCAGGCCCAGGGTGGCCGCGTCGAGGTCGCGCTCGATCCCGCCGGGCGGGATGACGAGGCCGCAGGCATGGACCGTGCCGGGCCCCGCAGGCTCGATACGGCAGCGCATCAGGCCTGCCTCAGCGCGCGGGCCTGGTCGCGCCAGCCGGCGACGGTGTCGGCGCCCTCGTCGAGCGCCGTCGCCAGGCGGTCGATCGCGTCATCGGGGACCATGGCCAGCGCCTCCAGGTGCTCGAGGCCGATCGCCTGGAGCTTCTTCGCGGTCTTCGGGCCGATGCCCTTCACGGCCTCGAGATCGCCGCCTTCGTCGCCGTCCTCGTCGAAGGGCGTGGCGGCGCCCGCCGCGATCAGCTCCTCGGCGATGGCGTGAGGCGCGTCGAAGACCGCGCCCGGCGCGTGAGTCGGCCCGTCGAAGGCGACGTTCGTCACCGCGACGAGCCGGCTCACTTCCGGGGGGGGTTGTTCCGTCATCAGGCGATCGCGTTCTTGATCAGGTAGCCGGAGTCGTTGCCGACCACCTCGTTGGTCCACTCCTCGGTGACCGGATAGAGCCAGGAGTTGTTGTCCCGGTCGTAGTAGGCCTGCTCCACCATGGGCGTGCCGGCCAGGTTGTAGCCGTAGCCGAAGGAGGGCTCGTAGCGGCTGATCGAGCCGACCGCCGTATAGGCGATGATCACGTCCTTGCCCCAGACGTCCGCCGGGGTGTCGTCCTCGTCGACGTAGATCGCGTCGCCGCAGACGACCCGGTCGATGTCCCAGAGCTGGGCCAGGTCTTCCTTGCTGGCGATCTGCTTGCCCCCGTCGTAGCGGATCTGCTGCAGCACGTCCGGGTGGGTGCGGATCTTGCTGTAGACCGCGCCGCCCATCACGACCGTGTTGGGCCGCATGCCCGTGGCCGCGCGGATGGTCTCCACCGCGTCCATGACGTTGGCCGTCGGGTTCGACGCGTCGTTGCTCCACTGCGCGTTGCCGGCGAGGGTGTTGACGTGGGTAGCGTCGTAGGTCGCGGCGGCGCGGACGATGGTGGCCGCGTCAATCTCGCGCTCCAGCCCGATGATGTTCTGCACCCCGGTCACGCTGCGCATGCCGAGGTCGATGCCGGGCACCGCCATGGCTTCCTCGGCCGTCTCCACCGGCACCTTGCCCATGAGGCGATGCTGGGTGAGGGCGAACTTCTTGCCCTCGTGGCCGAACTGGATGTGCTGGGTGGCGGCGCCGGGCGCGCGCCGCGTGTTGACCTTGCGGAAGTCGGTGCGGTCGAACTCGATCCTCGTCCCGCCGCGCGCGCCGGTGGTCACCACCGGGAAGAGGGCGCGGAAGACGAGCTGCGGGTTCATGTAGCCGCGCGCGGCCGTGCTCAGGATCGGGTCGATGACCCGCGCGGCCGGGTTCGCGAGCTGCGGCGCGTCGGCGGCGTTCAGTGCGATGCGTTCGGTCACGGTCAGTCTCTCCGGAGCAGGACGGGGATGATGTCCCCGGCGGCGGATGCGGCGGCCAGGGCCCAGCCGACGATCGGGTTGGCGCCGGCGTGCGTGATCGCCCGGCCCATCGCGTCCGTCTGCAGCTTCGTCCTGCCCTCCGCGGCGAGGTTGATCGCGGCGCCGGCCTCGACCAGCACGACACCCTCCGTGTCCACCGGGATCAGCTCGCCGTCGGTGGAGGACTTGACGCGGCAGACGCCGAGCGCGTCCTCGTTGGCCACGCAGCGCGTGCCGTCGGCGCGGACGAAGCGGCGGAACTTCTCGGCGGCCCCCTCGGCCTCGACCGTGAGCGTGTGCAGCGGCTGGGATGTCGCCGTGTCGGCGATGACCTTGCCCATGCCTCAGGTCCCCATCGCGCCGAAGTGGGTCACCGCGTCGCGGTAGCTCACCCCGTTCTTCTGCGCGTAGTCGGCGATCTTCGCGTGCAGCGAGAGCCGGTCGGCGTCGGGCGGCAGCACACCCGCAGGTGCGGGGAAGGCCGGCTGCGAGGCGGCGCCGGTCGCGTTCGGCGCGCCGGCCGGGCCGACCCGCGTCCCCAGCGTCTCCAGCGCCTGGGAGGAGAGGCCGCCCGCGCCGGGCGCGGCCCCGGCCGAGGCCGCGATCACCTTCTCGAAGGCGTTCAGCCCGGCGTCGATGCCGTCTTTGTGCGACTTGATCGTCTCGAGGTGGGCGTCCTTGGCCGCTGCGGGGATCTTCCCGTCGGCCACTGCCTGGTCGACGGCGCGCACAGCAGCGTTGAGCGCGCGCGCGTCCGCCGCCTTCTCGCGTGCTTCGAGCGCCTTCTCGCGCTCGGCGGTGTCCTTGTCGTTGTCCACGTTCGGCTCCGTGCTGTGCATGGTCGGTGCGGGGAGGTTGAAATTAGGATCGTTCACCAGCCCGACCGACGAGAGGCCGGTGACCTCCATGTCGCTGGTGTGGAAGAGCGCCGGCGACAGGTAGCGGTAAGACCCCGAGCGCAGGCTCATGGCCGCCCAGCTCGACAGCTCCAGGTCCGCGTCGATGCCGCCCCGCGCATTGGGACGGGCGTTCTTCAGCCAGCCCTCGGCTGCGGTGGAGCCGGCGAAAGTCGGCGAGATCCGCTCGCTCCGGTGGTCGAAGTCGATGCGCGCCTTGACCTGCTGGGCGTTGATCCGCGCCGCAAGCGCGGCCGCATCCTTGAGCCGGTAGCGCCGCCCATCGCGGCCTTCGATGATCCCGTCCCCGTCCGGCGGCGGAATCACCTCGGCGCTCGGCGGCGGCGCATTCTCGCCCGTCATCGCCGTGAGGTTGAGGTCGACGCACCAGGGCGACAAAGTGACCAGCGCTTCCGGATCCATGGGCGGAGCCTACACCGGGTTCGCGGGGGCGTTTATTCCAAAACCGGCCATGTTGACCGGCCGTCGGCGCCGCGCCATGCTGGCGCCGTAGCGTCGGGCTCCGACGCCAGGAAGCCGAGCCTCTCGAGCGGACCTGGACCGCACCGCGCGCTTCGGCGCGCGAGCCGCCGACATGGCGGGACAAGGCTTGCGGGGTTGGGGCGCCCCGGCCCGGCGCTACGTTCTCTCGTGCATGGACACCACGGTCGAGCGTCCGTCCTGCACCTCCGTCACGAGGCGGTAGCGCTTTCCGTCCACAGTCGCATCCCAGCGCCAGCGCCCGGCGCCGGGCACGGCAACAGGAGCGCCTGCGGCGTCCATGACGCGCTGCGCGAGCAGCCAGTCTCCCGCCCTGAGCTTTCTGCCGCCGTGCTTCTTGCGCACGGCCGGGCCCTGCAGCGTCAGCAGCCGGCTCTCCACGCCCTCCGGCCTCTGCGGCAGCACGCCGATCGGCATCGTCTCGCCCTTGCGCGGGCGGCGGACGAAGCGCTTGAACGAGGCCCCCGACATCAGCTCCCCGGTGTAGCGCCGGCCCCAGCGCCCGGCGTCGTCGTCGCCCATGTCTTCGAGCACCGAGTCGAGCCGATCGAGCCCGGCTTGGGAGACTCCCGTGGCCCGCTCGTAGCCGGGGTTGGTGTCCCAGCCGGGGTCGATCCCCCACGGCACCTTGTGGACCTCGCCCGTCGCCGGATTGGTCCAGTCCCGCATGCGGAGCTCCGGCGCTTCGGTCGTGATCTTGCCCGCCTCGAGAAGGCGGTCGCGCTCGCGCCTGGTGATCTGGCGCTGCCGGCAATTGCAGCCCCAGCCGTTGGGCGCGAAATGCGTGCGCCACCAGGGATGGTCGACCGGCAGGCAGGTGCCGGCCCAGGCCTCGTGCTCCGGGCGGTGCTCGCGGCTCGGGCCGAGCTCGTAGACCAGGAAGGGCATCAGCTGCTTGGTGCGCTGGATGCGGTCCCACTGCCCGGCGCCTCGGGCGCTCCGCATGTTAGCCCGGTAGATGCGGTCGAGCCGGGTCGGGATGTCGCCGCCGCGCGGCGCTGCCGCGATGTCGCGCGCCCAGCCGCGCCGCTCCAGGAAGGGCTGCAGGCGGGCGCGGAACGTCTCCATGGTCTCGCCGGCCTCGAGCGCCTTGACCAGCTCCCGGTGGGTCTCCTGGATCAGCGAGAGGCGCGTCATCCGCGCTGCGGTGAAGGCGACGGCGTGCTCCTCGCGCCAGACGTCGGTCCAGTGATCGGATGTCTTGAGGCCCTTGCCCCGCAGGTAGCGGAGCGCCGCCTTGGGCGGCACCCCGAAGGGGCGCGCCATGTCAGCCGGTCTCGCCGTCCACCCGCGCCCGGAAGAGCCGGACCGCCAGGTCGCGGCCGAGGCGCTCCGGGGTGCCGGCCTCGGCGAGGAGCGCGATGAACGAGTCGGCATCGTCGGCCGCCTCGAGCGCGTCCGCCACCGGCCCGATCAGGTCGTCGGCGAGCGCGTCCCAGCCGCCGCCGGCCTCGAGCGCAGCGTCGATCGCCTCGGCCGCGCTCAGCGCGAGGTTGGTTGCGGGCGCCGCGTCGTCGCCCTCGTCGTCCTCGCCGTCGTCCGGCGGCGCCTGCCCGGCCGGCGTGCCGGTCAGGATCTCCTCGCCCTCCTTCGCCTCCGGGATGCCCATGCGCCCGCGCACCCAGGGCTCGGGGATTTTGGCGCCGGCGCGCGCGAGCTGCACGACCGCGCTCACGTCCAGCGCCTCCTCCCGAGGCGGCAGCGCGAGCCGGGGCCAGCCCGCCCGCCTGGCGCCGTGGTTCAGCATGCAGTAAGGCGCGATGATCGCGGCGCTCACCGTCTCGCACATCTGGCGCACGTCGTCCTCGACCAGGTCGTCGCGCACGTCGGCGTGCACCTGCGCCTGGCTCAGGCTCGAGCCGTCGTCCGTCGTCATGGTCTGGCCGACCACCGCCTTCGACACCTGCTCGTCGCACCAGCGCGCCTGCGCCGGGAAGAGCGCGTCCGATTGCCCGCCGCCCCGCGCCGCCTGCACGAACTCGATCTGCATCGTGTCCGGGATGATGCAGCCGGCGTCGGAGGCCAGCGCCGAGACCGCGTCGACCAGGGTCTGGATGTCTTGGTCCGCGGCCTTCGGCCCGTACTTGCCGACGCGGACGGGAATGCCGAACACCTCGCCGTAGGCCCACCAGTCGCGGATCGCCGTCGACTTGAGCAGCCACATGGTGGCGGCCAGGTAGGCGAGCCCGCCCCGGCCGGGGAGCCCGCTCTTGGAGCGGTGCCGGTGGTAGACGAACTTCCCCGCCGCCAGCGGGTCCGCGTGGCTGTCCCAGCCGCCGCCCCAATGCGCCGGCATCGCCGCCGAGCCCGGCCCCGGACTCGATCCGGTGGTCTCGCGCAGCAGCAGCGGCGTCTCGCCGTTCTCGTAGGAGAACACCAGCCAGCGGGGGTCGATCCGGTGATAGGCCGCCGGCGCCCAGAGGCTGCCCTGGCGGCGCCAGACGATCTCCTGGCAGGAGATGCCCTTGCCGATGGCATCGAGCAGGTCGAGCAGCATGTCGTGCCAGCCCGGCCCCTCCATCACCTGCTCGCGCACCTCGTCGGCGAGCTCGATATCGGCATCGTCGTCGGAGGCCGGCAGCACCTCGACCGGTGCGCCGGCGGCGCGGAGGCGGCGCTGCTGCAGCACGCCCCGGTAGTGCCCGTCGCGCTCCTCGATCTCCTCGGCGAGCTCGAAGAAGTCCGGGCACCATGTGCCCTGGGCGACCTCCAGGTAGATCGTGCGCAGCCGCTCCGGCGTGAGCCAGGACGCGACCGAGCGCCACTGCTGGGCGCGCCTGAGCCCCACGACGGAAGGCGGCGCAATTCGCTCAGCCAGCTCGCGCTTGCCCGCCAGGCCGGCCAGACGTGCGCCCAGCGCCAGAAACGTGCCAAGCGCCCCCTTCATGCCAGCCCGCCCGGCTGCCAGCGCATGGAGGGGGCGCGTCCGCGCCGGCCGCTCACGGCCAGCGGCGAGAGCGAGGTGTCGCGGTGGTTGTCGATTCGATGAAAGCCGAAGCGCTCCACCCGCTCCGCCGCCGCGCTGCAGGCCAGGGCCAGGGCCCAGAAGCGGTCGGCGTGGCCGTCCGTCTCGCCCGTGTCGGCGAGCAGGCGCGGCTGGCCTGTCGGGCCCGCCTCGGCCCGGATCGAGTGGAGATCGCGGCGCAAGGCGTCGTCGGGCGGAATCCGCAGGCGCTGGTCTTCGACCGCCTCGCGCAGCGCCGTCGCCACGTCGAGGCGGCGCGGCCCGGTCATCAGGACGCCGTCGACCCGCATACTGCCGTGATCGTCCTGGAGCTGCTCGACGACGGCCTCGCCCATGCCGGTCTGGTCGACCGCGATGCGCACCGGCCGGTAGCGCGCGGCCAGGCCGCCCACGATCTTCCGCTGCTCGCTGAAGCGGATGCCCTGGCGCACCACGAGCTCGCGCAGCCAGAGCACGTCGCCGACGCGCTCAAGTGCGCCCGCCACCCAGAGATCCTTCCGCCGGGCGACGTCGACGCCGACGAACGCGATGCCGCCGCCGAAGTGCT
Source organism: Rhodospirillaceae bacterium (assembly GCA_028819955.1). The sequence goes on from JAPPKP010000290.1 coordinate 6,958, forward strand.
CGGGCTTGCCCGCCTTGCCGGTCCTGTCCTCGCAGGCCCGGATCGCGTCCCACGTGAGCCAGGCGCCGGAGCCGGCGGACGGGATGCAGTCCAGCTCCTCCTCGCCGCGATGTCCGTAAGTGCTGCGGATCCCGGCTTCCCACGCGGCCTCGGCCTCCGGCGACCACTCCCTGCCGGTCACCTCGAAGATGCGCCTGCCCAGCCCGTCGTCGATCGCCTGGCGGAAGGTGATGGTGTGGACCGAACCCGGCTGCTTGTCGTCGCGGACGTCCCGCAGGAGCAGGTTGAAGGGCGAGGCCTCGCCGTTGTGTGTCGAGATCACGTGAACCCGGCCGCCCCAGGTGAGGAAGGCCAGCGCCGCCTTCAGCACCTCCTCCAGGTCGTCGACGAAGGCGGCCTCGTCGACGATCGCCCGGTCTCCGGGGCGGCCCTTGGAGCGGAGCGCGCGCGGTGCGCTGGTCATCGACGTAATGGTCTTGCCCGAGGCCAGCTGGATGCGGAAGACCTGCACGGCCTTGGAATCGCCGAAATCGAGCACGCTCTCGCCGATGCCGCCGGCCTCGAAGTCGAGATGCTCCGCCCACTCGGCGCAATCGTCGATGAAGCCGCGTGTCATCTCCTTGTCGTAGGACTGGTAAGTGACGTTCCCCTTGCCCTCGGCCGCGTGCATCACGGCATCGTAGGCCTCGGCCCAGCTCAGCCCGATACGCCGCGACTTCTCGACGATCTTGAGCTGGGAGTCGTCGGCGACCCAGCGGCGCTGGTAGGGCAGGAGAGACCGACTCACGCCGAACCCTCTACCTTGGCGCGGATCTTCGCCGCGCCCTCGGCCGAGAGCCCCTGCCTGCGGGCCTCTTTCACGGCGACTTCGGTAACCTCGGCGCGGATCGCACGCTCGCGAGCGTCGGTTTGCGCCGCCGAGGTGTTGAGGCGGCGCGTGACAAGCGAGAACACCTTGAGCGCCTCGAGCTTCTCGTCGGCCGGAAGGTCGGCTTGGTCGAGCGCCGCCATGGTCTCCATGGCGAGTGTCTGACCGAAGTTCACGAGACCGCGGTCGAGCCTGGTGCCGCCGTCCTCGTCGCCTGCGCGCCCGACCGCCTCGCCGAACTGATTCGCGATCCGGCTGCGCTCCGCGATCTCCCGGATCGAGGCCCTGTTCACGTAGCGATTGAGCCCGGCGGCGCTCAGCGGATCCTCGCCGTGCTCGGCCAGCACCTCGTTCATGATTTCCAGGATCTCGCGCTGCGTCTTGCCGGCGCGCAGCAGCGCGTGAAGCGTGTCGCGGTGCTCGGCCTCCAGGCGGTCGATGCGGCCCATCCGGCCGCGCGTGATGCGGTCCTGGTCAGTCATCGCCCGGCATCGGGCGCGCGACGCCGGGCACCGTTTCCCGCCCGGCGGCGACGTCGGCGCCGCGATCGGTCAGCCGCGCCACCACGAAGCCCGCCTCCTCGCGGGTCTCGACCAGGCCGTGGCGCGCGAGCCAGTGCAGCGCGTCCGCCTGGGCGTCGGCCGAGCGGTGGTGCCCGCGGGTGCGGAGCGCCGCGCCGATCGTCCGGTGGTTCATCTCGTATCCGGACGCCGCCTCCAGGAGGCGCAACACGTCGAGGCGATAGCGCTCCTCCTCGGCCTGCACCCAGCTGTTCATCGCGCCCCGCCTCCCCGGAGGTGGTTGTTGATCGAGTGCACGAGCGAGCGCATCTCGCCGATGGTGCCCCGGAGCTCGCCCACGCTCTGGTCGGTATGGCTGAGGCTGCGGGCGAGACCGTCGACCTTGTTCCAGATCTCCGTCGTCGACTTCCCCGAGCCGACGCGGGTCTCCAGCGCGCGCAGCCGATCGTCGATCTGCTTCAACTGTGCCGAGTAGTCAGGGGCTCGCCGATCCTCTTGCGCCTTGATCCGGACATCGGCCGCCGCCCGCTTGGACTCCAGAACCCGGAGGCGCACGAAGATGCCGGCAAGGGCGGCAACGAGGGCACCCACCGTCGCGCGGACGATCCAGGATTCGAGGTCGCTCACTGCCCCCCCTCAGGGTATCGTCACTTGAGCCACGGCAGGCCCTTGACGCGCCGCTTCTCGATCTGGCGCTGGCCGAACCACCAGAGCACGGCGGCCGTGGCGAGATAGAGGATCGTCTCGATGATGCGGGGCTTGGTGCTCTCGGGCGCCAGATCGCCCGCGGCGAGGGTGAAATAGATCGTGCCCACGAGCGCAACCAGGCCCCAGGTCAGCACCGGCCGCGTCATGCCGCGAACGAAGTCGACGAACTTCATGAGGAAGCCGTCGACGGCCCGGGACATCCGGGACGACGCCTCGCGGTAGCTCGCCTCCATGGCCTCCAGCTCGGCACGGCCGCGCGCGCCCTCGGCCTCGATCGCCGCCACGCGCTCGGCGCTGCCCGCTTCGGTCTTGGCCAGCTCGATGTCGAGGCGGCGGAGGTCCACCTCGCGCTTGTGCTCGGCGCGCGACTGGAAGAAGTCGATGGCGGCGGACATCGCGGTGCCCAGCAGGCCAGTGGCCCCGCCGGTGAGAACGGACATGATCGCCTCAAGCATGGTCAAACTCCTGCGCGCCCGAGGGCGCGACGATCTCCAGCGTGAAGGGCCGCTCGGCGGCCCAGGCCATCAGGTGGCGGAAGGCGGTCTGCGACGACACCACTGCCTCCTGGAGGCGGCGACGGACCTCGATGCGGCCCCGGCGCAGTCCAGGGAGCAGGCAGCCGGCGGTGTGGGTATGAAACCCGAGGTCGACATCGCCGCCGACGTTGCCGGCGTGAAACAGGATGTGGCTGCGGTCGGGAACGTCGGTCACGAGCAGGCACCGGCGGAAGCGCGGCGAGATATGGGGCACGACGTCGTAGACGCCGGCGGGAATGCAGGAGCGGTTGCGGCGGTTGTCGCGCCAGGGGGGCTCCATGATCTGGATGGGCGGGAGATCGCGGGCGACCAGGGTCCCGAGGGTGCCCTGATCGCCGGACCGATCCCGCCGCAGAACGGCGTGGAGCATCGTCTATGCCGTGAAAAGCCGCCACTCGCCTCGGCGGATCACGTGGTTTTCCACGCGGCCTCCAGCGGCCACAAACGTTACGTGCACGTCGGCGAGATGCGCGTCGTTGGCGATCAGAAGCTCGGAGCCTTCGATTTCCCCGGACACGCCGATCTGGCGGTCAAGGGGAACCTTGATCTTCTGAAGGTCCGGCTTGATGCCGGGGCCGAGCTGGGTGGTCTGCCCGCCGTGGTTCACCGTGAACGACGGGCCGTCGTGGCCCACGCGGCCCTCCGGGACCGCCGCGGTGTTGTTGCAAAGACGGATGTAACTCATGACACCTCTCGGGTTGGGCGGAGCGGGGCAGTCGCCAGGACCACCCCGTCCTTGTGCTCGGGCTCAGGGAAGCATGCCTGGCGTGAGCTCCCCCTCATCGCGTCTCGGGAATCACCCGAACTGTGGTCAGGGCGCCAGGCAGGCGCGCGAGAGCGTGGCGCGGCCTACTCCTGCTGCGGATACGCCCTTCGCAGGCAGTTCATGAGCGCGAGCGCGTCATCGCCGAGCCCATGGCTCCAGAAAGCGTCGAGCGTCCGCTCGAGCTCGTACCACTGGGCCGTGCAGGCCCCCCACGGTGTCGTGACTTTTGCAGGCGCGACTTCCCGCAGGGGAGCTTCCATCTCCAGCATGTAGACGGTCTTGCCGTCCCGCTTGATGCACTCGCCGCCGCGCTCGGCCGAGCCGGCCACGTGCCAGTGCCGCTCGCCGGCGCTCTTCTGCTTGTGGCAGCCGTCCTTCGGCGAGAGCTGGCCCGCGTGCGCCAGCACGATCGTGCCGCGCTCGCGATCGGCCTCGTGATGGGAGGCGGCTTCGGCCGCACCGACCAGAAGCGCGGCGCTGAAGGCAAACACGGCCGCAGCCGCCAGAGTCGCGCGCGCCCTGCGGCGCGCCGTCGAAATGTTCATTGGCTTTCCCTCCGGGGGGGGGCGTTGTGAAACACGTCCCGGCCAGTATGGCCCGGCGGGCTCGCCGCATTTATTCCAAAGCCGGTGCGCGGACGGGCGTAGAGTCCGGCCATGGCTACCGACAGCGTCCCCCTGCCCCAGGGCGTCTGGACCGAGGTCACCGGCCCGCGCGGCATGGCCGACGGAGAGGAGTACGCCTGCGAGGTCGTGGGCGGGCCGGCCGAGGCGGTCAACGTGACCGGCAACGCGGCGCCGGCGGCCGAGGCCGTCGGGCATCCCTACTATCCGGGCACGCGCTCGCGCCAGGCGGACTACCGCTCCTTCACCAAGAAGGCGGGCCAGACCTGGTGGTTTCGCGCCGCAGGCGCCGACACCAAGTTCGTCGCCTCGGAGCTCTGACGCGTGCCGGGACGGCCGCCGGGCTCGGGCGGAGGCGGCGGGGTGCTCGGCCTCGGCCCGGCCCAGAACACCTTCGGCGACGCGACCACCGCCGACCGCGCGGCCGCCGAGGCCCTCCGCGACGCCTACGCGAACGCGCAGGCGGCGTGGCTCGCGCTCTACAACGGCAACCGCAGCTTCTGGATCCGGCTCGTGTGGGCGGCCGGGACGGTCGAGCAGCGGCGCAACGCCGCCGGCGACGCCTGGGAGGACGTGACGAACGTCATCCGAGGCCCCGCCGGCCTGCCCGGCGCCGAAGGGCATCTCGGCCTCTTGTGCTGGTTCGCTCCGGGCAACGCCGAGGCGCTGCCGGCGGGCGAGGTCAACCGCTCGCCGCTCACCATCCTCGCGAACAGCGCCAGGCACCTTCGCTACCGCACGGCCCAGGCGGCGCCGAATGAGGTCCTGACCGGACAGGACCCCGGGATCCGCGCGCTGACCGCGGCGCAAGCCGCGGAGGCCGATCTGCTGACCGGCGAAGCGCTGCCCGACTACGCCGTGTTCGAGGTCCCCATGGGCGTCGTCTGTCGCGCCGTGCTGCACGCGCAGCACGATGCCGCGTCGGACGTGTCGCTCCAGGCGTTCATCTACGAGGTCCTCGCCAGCACCGACGACGTGCGGCGCACGCCCCCCTACCCCTACGCCGCAGGCATCGCCGAGCCGCTCGGCATCATCTCCAGCACGCAAACGCCCCGCATGGGCGGGTCGCCCGGGATCACGATCAATGCGAAGGCCGCGGCCCGGCGCTTCACTTGGATCGCGTCCGGCTTCCAGGGCGGACCCGACGCCAACGGCCACTGGTACTGGGAATTCGAAATCCTGGAGGCGCCGTGACGCTCAAGGAACTCTGCGAGCTCCTCGGCTACCCACGGCTGCGCCGCTGGGCGCACCTGGTCGAGCGGGTGAAGGCGGCGGAGGCCTCGGCCGCAGAGGCCGGCGCAGCCCCGCGCGCGGAGGCGGCGCCCGAGCCGGAGGGCGAGGTCCACCTCCGCGTCGAGTGGGTCCACTTCTACGACGATTCCGGCGGGCAGTACCCGCGCATCGAGAGCAAGCACGAGTGGCTCTGCGGCATCAGCGACGATTCGCGCCTGGGGATTCCCCTGGTGTGGACCGAGGGCAAGTACAACTGGTTGGAGCGGCGGCGCTACACGACCCTCTACTTCGTCGCGCCCATCGCCGAGGTCGAGGGCAAGACGCTCGTCGTGAACGGCGTTCGCCTCGGCCCCGTCGCCTACAGCAACATCCCCGCGGCGGTGCCGCGCTACCGCGACGTGCCCGCCGCGCTGATCGACGACCGCGGCGACGGCTGGCCCACCATCAAGATGCCGCAGGTCCGCGAGGTGCCGGCCGGCTGGACCGCCACCGTCCGCGACGAGCTGGGCATCGGGTAGGCGGAGCGGCGGCGGTGAGGGCCTTCCGCAGGCGCGTCGCCTCCTGGGCGCCCTACGCGCTCGTCGTCGCGGCCGGCGCTGCGGGTGGCGCCGGCATCGCCTGGATTTGGCACCGGCTGTCGTGAGCCAAGCAGCCCGCCGGGCCCCGGAGGACTCTCCGAAGGCCGGGCGGGGGCCGGGGTGGTAGGACACCCCAACCGGGAGAGAGCGCTCCCACGACCGCAACCGGCCGCACTGCGGCCGTCCCGCCACCCCGCACGGGGCGGGGCGATTATCGTGGGGTCATCCCGTGCCGTCGACTCACAACCGGCCTCTCCAGGAGGTCCAGCCGGCCAGGCCGATCGCGCCCTGGCTCGGAGGCAAGCGCCTTCTCGCCCAGCGAATCATCGAGCGCATCGAGGCGATCCCGCACCGCTGCTATGCCGAGCCCTTCGTCGGCATGGGCGCCGTCTTCCTGCGCCGCGCCAAGCGACCGCAGGCCGAGGCGCTCAACGACATCAACGGCGAGATCGTCAACCTCTTCCGCATCGTGCGCGAGCACCCCGACGAGCTGGAGCGGCAGTTCGTGTGGGCGCTTGCGTCCCGACGCGAGTTCCGCCGCCTGGTCGCCACGCCCCCGGAGACGCTCACCGACGTCCAGCGCGCCGCCCGCTTCGCCTACCTGCAGCGGCTCGCCTTCGCCGGCAGGACCGGCGGCACGAGCGCCAACTTCAGCGCGTACTATCCGGCGAAGTTCAGGGCGGAGCAGATGCCGCGCCTGATCCGGGCCGCGCACCGTCGCCTGCAGCGGGTGCAGATCGAATGCCTGCCGTGGGACGAGTTCATCCGCCGCCTCGACCGCACCTTCACGCTGTTCTACATCGACCCGCCCTATTGGGGGCACGAGACGGACTACGGCAAGGGCCTCTTCGCCCGCGAGGACTTCGGGCGCATGGCGGAGCTGCTCGCCGGCCTCAAAGGCCGCTTCATCCTCTCGCTCAACGACCGGCCCGAGGTCCGGTCGCTGTTCGCGGGCTTCGAGATCGAGGAGGTGACGACGCGATACTCCGCCAGTGCGTCGGCGGCGAAGCGGCCGGTGGGAGAGCTGTTGATCTCGGGGTGAAGGCTATTGGATCTGATCGGCAAGCTGGCAGTGGGGTATCCACCCGCCGGGAAGCGCGACCTCGAATTCGAATTTCAATAGCTCCTGGCCGGTGAGCTTCTGGAACCGAGCAGCGGCAACCGCATTCGCCTCGCCGACCCACGCTCTTCGCGCCCCGTATTCCTCGTCATCAAGGTCAGAGATGTAGCCAAACATCCGATTCGCGGCGAGAGAAATCAGGCCCTGCGCGGTGAAGGCGTCACACCATTCCTTGAAATAGCGCGGAGTATCCGCCGTGGCCTGCGACGAGACGAGCCCAATCGCCAGCACCACCGCCATCGCTCGCAACGCTCCACTCATTGTTGCTCCGCCTCCTCAGATGGGTGGTCTACCCCCCCCCGAGGGCATAAGCGCTAACTTGTTTATGGATCGAAACGGTCGATACGTTGGAGCTTTC
>JAPPKP010000422.1 GCA_028819955.1 Rhodospirillaceae bacterium
GGATAGCGGTTCTTTGCTATCCGGGGCATCTTCCGACAGAATTCATCCTGCTTTCCGGCTTGGAGAGCACCATGACTTCTGCGCTCAGAACCATCGGCAACGCGTCCGCCCTCTGGTTCATCCTCCCCTGCCTGTTCGTGCTCGCGTTCACCTCGCTCTACCCCGTGGGGTTCGGGCTGGTGGTGTCGCTCACCAACTGGAACTGGGGTAGCCAGTTCGATTTCGTCGGCGGGGCGAACTACTCGAATCTCCTGTCCGACGCCGAGTTCTGGACGGTCATCAAGAACACCATCGTCTTCGCGACGTTTGCGACGGCCATCGAGGTCGCGCTCGGGTTCTACCTCGCGGTGCAGGTCGACAAGCTGAGGATCCGCACCGACCTCATCCGCGCCCTCATCATGATGCCGCTGATGGTCTCCGGCATCGTCGTGGCCCTGATGTCGAAGGTGATGTTCGATCCCTTCCTCGGCATCATCAACCACCTGATCGGCATGCTCGGCTTCGGTCCGTCCGCCTTCTACGGCGCCGCCGATACGGCGATGCCCTCCATCATCGGGGTCGACGTCTGGTGGCAGACCGCCTTCGTCTTCATCATCATGCTTGCGGGACTGCGCGGCCTGCCCACCGACCCGGTCGAGGCCGCCCGCGTCGAGGGCGCCAGCGAGTTCACCATCTTCTGGCGCATCAAGTTCCCGATGCTGCGATCGCTCATGATCACGGTCGTCATCATCCGCGCGATCGACACCCTGAAGGTCTTCGACATCGTCTTCGGCACGACCGGCGGCGGGCCGGCGCTGGCCACGGAGGTCGTGCAGACCTTCGTCTACCGCACCGCCTACAGCTACCAGCAGATCGGCAAGGCGATGACGGCCATGATCCTGTTTTCGCTCCTGATCCTCGTCATATCGCTCGCCCTGCAGAGGCTGCAGCGGCGCGGGGAGCAGGACGCATGAGCACAGTGGCCATCGTGGCGCGACAGGGAGGTCTCGGCACCCGAGCCTCCAACGCCTGGGCCTACGTCTTCACCGGGGCCATGATCGTGCTCAGCCTGTTCCCGGTCTACTGGGTCCTGACCTACTCGCTCAAGTCCAAGCGCGACAGCCTCATCACCCCGCCGCTCTGGCTCTTCGATCCGACGGCCGACCACTACCTCAAGCTCTGGGGCCACGAGACGTTCAAGTACGCGTTCCTCAACTCCGTCATCGTCACGGTCATCGGCCTGGCGCTCTCGCTCGCCATCGCGATACCGACCGCCTACGCCATCGTCCGGATAAAGGTCAGGGGGCGGAACCTCGTCGGAGTCTGGCTGATCCTGGCCTACATGCTGCCCGAGTTCCTGTTCGTCATTCCGATGTTCTCGCTCTACCAGTGGACCGGGCTCTACGACACCCATTTCGGTCTCGCGCTGATGTATCAGGTCCACGTCCTGCCGCTGTCGATCTGGCTGCTCAGCTCCTTCTTCCGCGAGATCAATCCGGCCATCGACGAGGCCGCCCGCATCGAAGGCGCATCGCACTGGCAGATCCTGGTCAGGATCTACATCCCCTGCACGCTGCCGGGCATAGCCGCCACGGCTGTCCTGAACGCCATCTGGATATGGAACGAGCTCGCCATCGCGCTTGGCCTCACCTTCTCCAGGGCGCAGACGATCACTCTCGGCGTGACCAGCTTCCGCGGCTATACGTCGCTCGACTGGGGCGCCATGACCGCTGCGTCGATCGTCGCCATCGTCCCGATGCTGCTGTTCGCCATCGTCGCGCAGAAACACATCGTCAAGGGGCTGACCCTCGGCGCCGTCAAGGGCTGAACCATGCCGTTCAAGGAATCCGATATCGCGCAGTTCACCACGGTATTCGGACGCAGCCTTCTGCCCGAAGCCGCGAACTTCGTGCGCCCGAGGATGCTGGTCGTCACGATGGAGGACCTCTGGCCCCTTTTTCGTGGCTCCGTGCCCGCCGACGCGACGCCCTACACGGTGCGCTCCATGGACCGAGCCGCGCTTGAGGACGATCTCGAGACGCTCGGCGACGTTGCCTCGATCGTCGGTCTCGGAGGCGGCCAGGCAATCGACGCCGCCAAGTATTTCGCCTGGCGTCTGAACCTGCCGCTCTTCCAGTTCCCGACCTCGCTTTCCGTCGATGCGGTCTTCGGGCATCGCGCGGGGGTGCGGGAGAACGGCGTCGTTAAGTACGTCGGCTGGGCAGTGCCGGAGACGGTCTATATCGACCTCGACATCATCGAATCCGCGCCGCGTGCGCTGAACATCGGCGGCGTGGGCGACATCTTTTGCTTCTTCACCGGCGTGATGGACTGGCGATATGCCGAGGCACAGGACAAGTGCGAGCCGCGCTGGCCCTACGACGAGGGCCTCGCGGCCATCTCGCTAGCGAAGGCCGACGCCGTGCTGGCCGAGCTGGATGAGGTGAAGACACTTTCGCCACGCGGCATCCAGATCATGGTCGATGCATTGAAGTGGGGCGGCGCCTCATACCATGGAGCTGGCTGGAATCCGCGCCACATCGAGGGTGTGGAGCACTACATCTTCTATGCGCTCGAAGCGGGAACCGGGAAGGCGTTCCTGCATGGCCAGGCGGTCTGTCTCGGCCTCATATTCGGCGCGATGATGCACGGTCAGAGACTGGACGAGCTGCTCGGCGCGGTGACCCATCTTGGGATCGATATCCGGCCCGCCGCCATGGACGTGACCTGGTCCGACGTCTTCGACTCCATGCGCGGGCTGAAAGCCTTCGTCGAGCGCGAGGGACTTGCGTACGGAATCGCCAACGACTTCGACGTGACAATCGAGTTTCTGAACGCTGCCAAGAGCAGGATCGAGAGTGCCTATCTCACATGAACGCATAGCGGCACACGCTGGCCGGCTCGGACAGTCTCGCGGAGCGCCGTCCGGCCGACCCTGGCTGCGCCATACACCCGTGCTCGCACCCTTCGGGAGGCTGAACCTGAAGTTCGTTTCTCTCGGCTGGAGATCATCCGGATGAGAGACATTCAGTTCTGGGACGTTGCAAAGAGCTACGGCGACGTCGAAGTCATTTCCGGTCTGAACCTGCACGTCCACGAGGGCGAATTTATGGTGCTGGTCGGCCCTTCGGGCTGCGCCAAGTCCACCACGCTCCGCATGATCGCGGGGCTCGAGTCGGTCACGTCAGGCGACCTGATGATTGGGGGGCAGCGCGCGAACGATCTGTCGCCCGCCGAGCGCAACATCTCGATGGTTTTCCAGTCCTACGCCCTGTTCCCGAACATGTCGGTGCGGGAAAATCTCTCCTTCGGCCTCAAGGTCAGGAAAACCGACCCGGCAACCGTCAAGTCGGAAGTCGCCCGGGTCGCCGACACCCTGGGCCTGGGCGAGCTGCTCGACCGCAAGCCCCGCCAGCTCTCCGGCGGCCAGGCCCAGCGCGTCGCCCTCGGTCGTGCCATGATCCGCAGGCCGGACGCGTTTCTCTTCGACGAGCCGTTGTCAAACCTCGACGCGGAGCTCAGGGTTCAGATGCGGGGAGAAATCTCCGAGATGCAGCGCCAGTTGAAAACGACGACGGTCTACGTCACCCATGACCAGGTGGAAGCGATGACGATGGGTGACCGGATCGCGGTGATGAACGAGGGGCAAATCATGCAGGTCGGTGTGCCGACCGAGCTCTATGAGCGGCCCGAGAATACCTTCGTGGCGGGCTTCATCGGCAGCCCCAGGATGAACCTGTTCGACGCGAAAGACCTGCTGGGCGACGCCGCGCCGACGGCCGATCCGCTGAAGGGGCGCGTTCGCCGGGGGACTCTCGGCATTCGGCCCGAGCATCTCCTGATCGGAACGCCGGAGGGCGCGGTCGGGATCGGCGAGGCGCGGGTCAACAGAATCGAGGATCTCGGCCACGAGGCGCTGCTGCATCTCAGCAATGCCCGCGGCTCGCATCTGACCGTCCGAACCAGCGGCGACATACGCGGCACCGTCGGCGCCGGCGAGACGCTGTCGCTCGCTCTCCGGCCCGACAGGCTGCACGCCTTCGACAGCGCGACGGGAGAACGGCTGGCATGACCGACGACCCTTTCGCCAGGTGGAATCTCACACCGGTCATCAACGCGTCCGGGACCATGACGGCCATCGGCGCATCGCGCGTTCCCGACGACGTGCGCGCGACGGTCGACCGCATCCTCGTGTCCTTCGTCGACATGGACGAGCTGCAATCGCGCGCCGGCACTATCATCACGCGCGTGACAGGTGCAGAGGCCGGCTGCGTCACCTCGTGCTCGGCCGCCGCAATGACGCAGACCATTGCCGCATGCCTCACGCGCGCAAACCTCGCGAAGATCGAAGCGATCCCGACGGTGGCCGGCGAGCGGCGGGTGCTTCTGCCCATGGGGCACATGGTGAACTACGGCGCGCCGGTGGATCAGGCGGTCCGCATTACCGGAGCCGAGGTCGTTCCGGTCGGCACCGCCGCAGCCTGCGAGACCTGGCACCTTGCCAGCGCTCTGGCGGAGGGCGCGGCAGCCGCCATGTACGTCGTCTCGCACCACACCGTGCGCGAGAACGAGCTTCCCATGGATGTCTTCATCGAACTTTGTCGCGAGCACGACGTGCCGGTGATCGTCGACATGGCCTCGGAGTATGACCTGACCGGACCCATCGCCCTCGGCGCATCGGCCACGATCTATTCGGGTCACAAGTTCCTGTCCGGCGTGACGAGCGGCATCGTCGCGGGAACCTCCGACCTGATCCGCGCGACCTATCTCCAGCATCGGGGTATCGGCCGCACAATGAAGGCCGGCAAGGAGAGCGTCGTCGGCGCCATGGCGGCGCTGGAAATGTGGGAGAGGCGCGATCATGCAGCCGCGCGGCGCGCCGAAGAGGCACGTATCGCTTTCTGGATGCGCGAACTCGCGGACGTGCCCGGCGTTTCCGTGGCGCCCCACGCCGATTGGACCGGAAACCCGATCACGCGGGTCCAAGTCACGATCACGCCCGAGAGCGCCGGCTTCCATGCGTGGACGCTGGCCGAGCGGCTTGCCGCTCGAACACCCCGTATCGTGGTGCGCGATGACCTGATCGAGCGGCAGGAAATCTACCTCGATCCCTGCAACCTGACAGACGAAGAGGCCGCGGTTGTCGCCGCCGCAATCCGGGAAGAGGCCGAGCGGCTCAGAGCCGGCGGCGATGGCTGCCGCGCGAGCTGGAACCAAATCAAGCGCGCGCGCGAGGCGGCGATCCTGTCCTGGTCGGGGGGCCGCGATGCTTCTTGACGACCGGCGCATCCTGATTACCGGTGCGGCGCGCGGCATCGGCCTCGCCATCGCCAGGCACTGCCTCGCGGAAGGTGCCCGCGTGTTGCTCACGGATGTCGACGCCGAGGCGCTGGGCGATGCGGCAGACGGGCTGGGTGCTCACGGAGGCAGTCTGCGCCCTGCCCCCCTCGACGTATCCGACCCAGCCAGCATCGTGGCGGCGCTCGCACGGATCGAAGACTGGGCCGGCCTCGATGGCGTCGTGAATAACGCGGCGATGCTCGACATCAGCCATGCCGCCGATGTTCCCGAGGATCGCTGGTCGCGCGTGCTAGACGTTAATCTGACCGGTGCGCTCCGCGTCACGCGGGCGGCGCTGCCCTTGCTTCGCCAATCGACGTCGCCGGCGATCGTCAACACGCTCTCGACTCAGGCATTCTTCGGCGTTCCCAAGTCGGCTGCCTATGCGACCGCCAAGGGCGGCCTGATGATGCTGACCCGTTCCATGGCGGTCGACTTCGGCTCGGATGGCATCCGCGTCAACGCCGTTGCGCCGGGATTCATCGACACGCGCATGGCCCTGACGGAAGACGGCCGGCATGAGCACGAGCTCGAAGACTTCCGCACCCACTACATCGAGGCCGGACGCATTCCCTTGCGCCGCCCAGGCAAACCGGAGGATTGCGCCGGCGCCTTCGTCTTCCTCCTGTCCGATCTGAGTCTCTACATCACCGGCCAGGCGATCTGCGTCGACGGCGGCCTGAGCGCAACCTACTGACACTGGCCCAGACCTTGCCTCGCGACCATGTCTGTGAATGCCGTCTACGGCCAGCGCTCAGGCGTGCGGCTCGACGGGAAGGTCGCCTATCGCGTCTGGGCCGTGCCCCAAGCGATCTACATCGACCACGACGTCCTTGCCGTCTGTCCGCCCGCACTCAGCTGGTCCGGAATCGGCGATATTCTCTGCTTCCACCCCGGCGTGCTGGACTGGCGCTGTACCGAACGGGAAGGAATGATCGAAGAGAAATAGCACTTCAACGACAACCCAGCGAGACAGTCGCTCGCCAAAGTAAGAACCATCGTCGAGAACATCGACAACATCCGTGCGATGAACGACCGGGGCATGGAGGCGCTTATTGACGTGGGGCACCAGCTTTCACGGGGCGGGCTGGTGCCCGCGACACATCGAGGGCACCGATAATTTCCGCACTGCGCTAGGCGGGCTCACGTTGATGGAGCTGCACGTCGCCCCGGTCTTGTTCCCCAAATAACTTCGGATTATGCGATGCGTCCTGCGACTCCTCGGGCGGCAACGAACGTCCTCGATGACTCTCAAATTCGCCGGATAGGGTAGTGGACCATGACGGTACTTGTTGAGACCCGGGCCGACCTCACGCTCGATGCCGCCCGCCGCGTGGCCTGGAAGGGCGAAGGGGTCGAGCTCGGCGCTACCGCGCTCGCCGCAATTGCGCGAGGCCGAGAGCGCTTGGAACGCATCGTCGAGCACAACCCCGACGTCACGATCTATGGCGTGACTACGGGGCCGGGTCAGCTTGCCCGCAGAACGCTGACGCCGGAAGAGCGCGAACGGTGGGCCGGCATGTCGCCTGCGCGAATCGCGGCATCATGGGGCGATCCCCTGCCCGAGCGCGTGGTTCGCGCCATCGTGCTCGCGCGGCTGACCAACTTCGTGGAAGGCCATTCGGCGGTCTCACCGGATATCGCCCGGCGTGTCGCCGCCATGCTCGACCGGAGCAAGATGCCCACTGTCCCGACAAAGGGCCAGGGCGGCGCCGGCGAGATCCTGTCGTTGAGCCATCTGTTCATGGGCCTCGCGGAAGAGGCGCAGCCTGCGATCAAGGACGTGATGTGCCTGGTCAACGGATCGCCTGCGGCCACGGGTCTTGTCACCGATGCCGCTCTCGTTGCGGAGAGCCGCCTGGATGTCGCGGCACAGGTCTTCGCGCTTTCCTTCGAGGCCTTCAACGCGCCGCTCGACCATCTCGACCCGGCGCTCGGCAACAACTGGAATAACCCCCACGATCACTGGGCGCTTGAGCGCCTGCGCGCGCTGGTGCGGGGCGGTCACGGTGGGGACCGGCGCCCCTATCAGGCGCCCGTCAGCTACCGCATCCTTCCGCGAATGCTGGGCCAGGCCCGGCGCGCGACGTCGCTCGCCGCCGAGGTCGCGGCGGAATCGCTCCAGGCCGTGACCGACAACCCGGTGTGGGCTGAAGGCACGGGCGACGATCGACCCTTCGGCCGCTTCATCACCAATGGCGGCTATCACAACCCCCACGCGGTGCTCGCAATGGATGCGCTCACCGCCGCGTGCGCCAACCTCTGCGTTCTTGCCGAGCGCCACGGCGCGAAGCTCCTAGACGGCGCGGTCTCGCTGCTTCCCGATCAGCTGGCTGCGTCAGACGCTGACGACGATGCCCCGCGGCCCTACTTGGGGGGGTTGCCAATGGCCCAGACCGGCTACGAGGAGGAGGCCCGCCTCTACGCCCAGGCCACGCTGTTGCCTGGCAGCGAGTCGGGCGGTTTCGGACAAAACGACGTGGCGAGCCCGGTGTTTCTGGCGTGGTCCAAGCAGGACCGTGCCGGCCGCTGCCTCGATATGGCGCTCGCCAGCCTCGTGCCGATCGCCCTCCGCGCTCTGGACGTCACCGGCCGGCCCGTCCCTGCGCCACTGGCCGAACTTGAGGCTGTGGCCCGAGAGATCGTGCCCGACCCGACGGAGCGCCCGGCGTTCGGCCCCGTGGTGGCCGCGCTCGCAGACGCTTTGCGCGATGAAATCTATCCTGACTAGTGGGACATCAGCACCGGCACGGTCATCTGGCGCAGAATGTCGCGGGTGACACCGCCCAGCAGCACCTCTCGCATGCGGTGGTGGCCGTAGCCGCCCATGACAAGAAGCTCCGCTCCGTGATCGCTGATCTCCGAAAGGAGGGCGTCGCTCGCGCCGAGATCCGATGAGCTGATCGCGTGCCTGGCTTCCGCGCTCACACCGTGCCGAGCCAGGTACGTGCTGATCTCGGCCCCCGGTATGTGCTTGCCGTCGCCGGTGTCGATCCCTAGGACGATCACCTTGCTCGCCTGCTGCAGCAGCGGCAACGCGTCGGCGAGCGCGCGCCTCGCCTCACGGGTGCCGTTCCAGGCGAGCATGACGGTCTCCGCATTGACGCCGAAGGAGCCGGCATAAGGCCAGACCAGCACCGGCCCGCCTGCGGCGAGCACCACGCCGTCCGCCAGCCCAGAGATGCTGTTCTCATCGTCGGGGTCGGTCTGGCCCACGATGGTGATGTCGGCGTAGTGCGCGCTCGTCGTGACCCCGTCGGCGGGATCGCCCGTCAACAGTCGCCATTCGGACGGCATCGTCGTCTTCGCCATCCGTCGGGTGAAGTGCCGCTCGGCCTCCTCGGCGAGCGCGCGCTGCTCGGTATCGAGCCGCTTGTAGACCTCGGTAGAGAGCTCGAAGCTGGCGAAACCGGGGACGATGAGACGAGGCAGCACGTAGACCCCGGTCACCCTGCCGTCGTGGCGCTCGGCCAGTTCGACCGCGGCCTCGAGCCTCGCCGACGAGCGACCGTCCTGAGCCAGATGCACGACGATGTCCTTGTACGCCATGGTCAAGCCTCCTTCTCCCCATCGTCCCTGGCCCGACGCCTTCGCCAGGGAGCACGGCCAGCCTAGCGGGCCGACTGCGGGTACGGTTTGACATGAGTCATGCCGGCCGTCGTGCACGCCTCGCCCGCTAGTGCGCCATCAGGACCGGCACGGTTGTCTCGCGCAGAATGTCGCGCGTGACACCGCCGAACAGCCTCTCGCGCAGGTGGCGATGGCCGTAACCCCCCATGACGAGGAGGCCGATGCCGCGCCGCCGACCGGTTGTCTGTCCCGAGATGCACAACGATGTCCTTGTACTCCATGGCTGCTCTCCTTCACCTCACGACTCGCTCGAAGGCGAGGTGGTCTCTGGGTCGGATCGCAAGTCCGTTCAGCATCGTCTGTCCGCCCATTCCAGGTGTGCCGGCAGGATCGGCGGGGTGTCGGACGAGGCGCACGCCCCTTCGATCTGGGTATCCGAGAGATCGTACGATTGACTGAGCCGGGCGCCGCCGATGTCCGCGCCGTCGAACAGCGCCCCCTGAAGCTCGGTGTCGCTGAAGTTGGCGACGTGGCCGACCAGGTAATAGAACCAGCAGAGAATGTATTCGAAGCTATCGAAAATACTTATGGCGAACGATCTAACGCTATTCCCTTTTCGCCGGTCGCGGGGCCAGATTGGCTTCGCTTCACCCAGCTTCTGATGCTCACGGTTTCCCGTGCTCTCTATGTCTCCTGCTTGCTCCATGTGAGTGGCTTGGTGTCGGCGCGGGCGCGGCAGGAATAGCCTGAGCGCATACGGCGGCCGGCGGACGCCGTCCGAGCGTCTGTCCTGAATGCCGCCGTGCCGTCATCTGCCGTGCTCGCTCATCTTTCCCTCTACCTGTGACGTGGTGAGAGGGAGCGGCTGGCGCAAGGTTGGGTCGGCAGGGTGAGCGTTGGGTGCTACGCCGGTCCGTCGCGGAAGGGGACTTGGGCGAGCGCCCGGCCGGAAAGCACGGTGCGATCGCCCACGGAGCACGTGGTCTCGAACTCGACGCGTCGGCGCTCCGGGATCAGGCGGTCCACCACGGCCCGCGCCACCACCTCGTCGCCGGGCCTGACCGGTGCCGTGAATCGGAGAGACTGCGAGAGGTAAATGCAGCCCGGCCCCGGCATCCGGGTGCCGATGACCGTCGAGATCAATGCTGCGGTGCACATGCCGTGGACGATGCGGCCGCCGAAGCGCGACTGCTCGGCAAAATCGTCGTCGAAGTGGAGCGGGTTGGTGTCGCCCGTCAGGTCGGCGAAGAGCCGCATCTCCTCGTCGTTGATAACGCGCCCGTATTCGGCGCTCATGCCGATCTTCAGGTCCTCGAAGAAATAACCGAATCGGGCATCGCCCTGGGCCGTGTCGGCCGTGTGCACCATGATCGAATTCCCTCCTCCGGCGTTGCGAACGGCGGATTGTGCGGTGCAACAGAACGTCTGGCAAGCGCGCCCCCAAGGCCGATCGCCGCCACCCTCCGCACGCGGCTGCGGCCGCCCTGTTCGCTGGCGCGGACGCGCGGTATATGTGGCGCTCCGGCAGGGACGGCGGCGCTCGCCGTCGGCGCGGCAATGAAGGGAGGAGAACCGATGGCCAAGTTTCCGACGGTGCGCACACCGACGATCGAGGAGGTCCTCGACATCGCCGAGGGCTACGGCATGACGATCACCGTGGAGGATGCGGAATCGTTCCGCGGCCTCATGGCCGGCACGATCGCCTCCTACCACCGGCTCGACGACCTCGACGAGCCCAAGCTCCCCGTCAAGTACCCGCGCAGCACCGGCTACCGGCCGCCGCCGGAGGAGAATCCCTACAACGCCTGGTACTGGAAGGCCGAGGTCAAGGGCGCGAGCAGAGGGCCGCTCAAGGGCAAGAAGGTCGCGCTCAAGGACAATATCTGCCTCGCCGGCGTGCCCATGATGAACGGGGCGACGGTGCTCGAAGGCTACGTGCCCGATGTCGACGCGACCGTGGTGACCCGGATCCTCGATGCCGGCGGCACCATCGTCGGCAAGGCCGCCAACACCTACCTCTGCTTCGACGGCGGCAGCGCCACCACCGCCACCGGCATGGTCGATAACCCGCACAAGCCGGGCTACACCTGTGGCGGCTCGTCCGCCGGCAGCGGCGTGCTGGTGCTCACCGGCGAGGCCGACATGGCGCTCGGCGGCGACCAGGGCGGCTCGATCCGCATGCCGGCCTGCTGGAGCGGCATCTACGGGCACAAGCCCACGCACGGCCTGGTGCCCTACACCGGCATCTTCCCCATCGAGATGACCCTCGATCACACCGGCCCCATGGCGCGCTCGGTGAGCGACGTGGCGGCCCTGCTCCAGGTCATCGCCGGGCCGGACGGGCAGGACCCGCGCCAGATCGGCACCAGGACCCAACGCTACACCGGCGCCGTGGACAAGGGCGCCGACGGCATGAAGATCGGCGTGGTCAAGGAGGGCTTCGGCCATCCCGAGAGCGAGGACGCCGTGGACGGCTGCGTGCGCGCGGCGGTCCAGCGCTTCACGGAGCTTGGCGCCACGGTGGACGAGATCTCGATCCCCATGCACCTGGACGGCCCGCACATCTGGAACGGCATCGCGGTCGAGGGCGCGACCGCGCTGATGCTCAAGGGCAACGCCTTCGGCACCAACTGGGAGGGCTACTACGCCACCTCGCTGATGGACGCCTATGCGCGCGGCTGGCGCTCGCGGCCGGACGATCTCTCGGAGACCGTGAAGTACGTCATGATGCTCGGCGAGTTCATGCACCGCGAGTATCACGGCCGCTACTACGCCAAGGCGCAGAACCTGAGCCGCCGGCTGCGCGAGACCTATGATGCCTCGCTGGCGGAGTACGACGTGCTGGCGATGCCGACGCTGCCCATGCTGGCGACCAAGCTGCCGGAGCCGGACTGCTCGCGCGAGGAGTACGTCGATGCCGCACTGAACATGCTGGCCAACACCTGCCCGTTCGACGCCACCGGCCATCCGGCCATGACGGTGCCCTGCGGGAAGGCGGACGATTCGCCCATCGGCCTGATGCTGATCGGCAAGCGCTACGACGACGCGACCGTGATCCAGGCCGGCGGCGCCTTCGAGAGCCTCGGCGTCTACACGGTATCGACCGCATAGCCCGTACCGGGCAGCCGGGCCCGCCGGCTGCGCTTCACAAGGGGCGCCTCCCATCGCGGGCGGCGCCCCTTTCCTCGCCGCAGTCACCGCCCGCGCCGCACGCGTGAAGGCGGGATGAACCTCAAGTCTCTTGCCGGATTTCACCGGGATTAAGTGGGATTAACCGGGACAAGCGGGATTCGCCGGGATCAGATGGGATCAAGTGGGACAGGCGGGATTCGCCGGGATTCTGTGGTATTGATCGGGACAAGTGGGATTCGCCGGGATTCAGTGGGATTAAGTGGGACAAGTGGGATTCGCCGGGATCGAGTGGGACAAGTGGGATTCTACGGGATCGAGTGGGATTAACTGGGACAAGTGGGATTCCCCGGGATCAAGTGGGATCGAGTGAGAATAAGTGGGACAAGCGGGGCTTCCCCGGGACTGGCGATAGACGCCCGCGTCCAACGCCGTCAGGATAATGCCGACGGCGTGTGAACGAGATGCAAGAAGGGGTAGGCGGCAGCCGCCCCAGCGGCGAGCGCTCGCCCATCCGGTCTCCACTAGCTGCGGCCCGCTCGCTCTCGCACTGCATTGCACGATGTTGATGCACTCGGCACGCGCTGTGCACCGCACCATGGTCCGGGTAGTGTTATGGACCGGCGGCGTCGCCGACATCCGCTGGGCGCCTGCAATGGCGGACAGCGCCTCCGCCGGCTGAAGGCGGGCCGCGGGATGTGATTCGGAAGTTTCCTTGCAACGGCCGATAGAGAACTTGCTTTGGAGGCAGTGGAAACATGATGAAGCGTCTTGCGGGAATAGTTGCAACTTTGATAGCGGCCGTATTGGCCGTTTCATGTGCGCCGGCCCCTAAGCCTGTCACCAAGGGAAAACCTCTGACTGCAGAGGAGTACTGGATCGTTCAAGAGAATTTGGCCAAGATGGAAATTCGAATGGCGCAACAGCTGCGGGAGTCACTTGAAAAGAAGGGTTTACTCCCCGCTACCGCCGAAGAGATCGTCGCCAAGCTGTCAGGTAACACGCATAACACGGTGACCTCGTCAATTAGACTCTCTGCATACTACGCCGCCGATGGAACGCTGAATGCCACGTTCGTGAACCGCCAGGGCGAGTTTCGTTCGGCGGGCGCATGGTGGACCAACGAGGGCGGTGCTCGCTGTTTCAGGCTGAACAAACTGAGGTTTCGTGACCCGGCTACCGGGCGGCTCACTTATAGCTATGGGGAGGCCTGGAAGTCGACTTACGAGGCCAATTGCTATCTCTCTTACTTTGAAGGCGATACCGAGCATTGGTTACTCTTGAGTGGTCCACATCACCTCAAGAGCGGACAATCGACAATAATGCCGGGAAATCCTTTCGACTTGTAAGGCTAAATCGTTGCGAGTCTCCGGTTTCTAAAGCTACTACCCGAATTTGTACACCATCTTGTTACATCATGGCCGCACTTGTTTCGGCCATCCACGTGTTTGCTCAGAGTTCAACAGATCTGGCCGGGCGAGATGCCCGGATCAAGTCCGGGCATGACGAGAAAAATGGCCCGATCGGGGAAACCGAACCGCAAACGTAAATCCGTGAAGGACTGAGAAACTGAACACTACAAGAGCTTTGGATGGCAACACTTAGTCGGGTCGCAGTGACTAGACTTGCGCCTCACCCGATGACTGCCGTGGCCTCCACCTCGCAGCGGATCTCGGGCGAATAGAGGGCCTGGACGCCCATCAGCGTCATCGAGGGCGGCGTGTGGCCCGCGAAGAGCGTCCTGTTGGCGGCGTTAACCACCTCGCCCTCTTCGGGCCGGTAGTTCGCGACATAGGTGTTGAGGCGGACGATGTCGGCCACCGTGCCACCAGCCTCGGCGAGCACGCGGCGGATGTTCTCGTGCGCCTGGGCGAGCTGGGCGGCGAGGTCCGCGCCCACGGACTCGCTGTTCTCGTTCCAGCCGACCTGGCCCGAGAGATAGACGGTCTTGCCGCCCTCGGCCACCACGGCGTGGCTCAGGCCGTAGGTCAGATAGTCCGGCACGTTGTCCGGGTTGATGTGAGTGAACTTGGCCATGGGGCCCTCCGTGGTTGCGGCCGGGCGCGCGGCGCGCCTCAGGCGGTCTTCTGCTCTGCGAGGTCGAGCTCTTCGATCATGGTCTCGCGCATCTTGAACTTCTGGATCTTGCCGGTGACGGTCATCGGGAACTCGTCCACGAAGCGTACGTAGCGCGGCACCTTGAAGTGGGCGATCTGGTCCTTGCAGAAGGCCTTGATCT
>JAPPKP010000416.1 GCA_028819955.1 Rhodospirillaceae bacterium
GACACCTACGACTTCGCGGTGAAGCACGAGTGCAACATCCTCTCCTGGCCGCTCACCCGCCCGCTGTCGGAGGTCGAGGCCTACAAGGGGCGTATGGAGTCAGCGCTCGCCGACAACCCCGGCAAGCGGCGGCCGATCTTCGCCACCATGCGCCACACCGTGGTGTACGACACTGCGGCGGAGTGGGAGGTGCCGGTGAAGGCCGCGATCCGCCAGTTCGGCCAGTTCGAGAACCTGTTCAAGAACCTGGGCGACGTCGCCAACGGCTTCCCGCGCACGATCCCGCTTACGGAGCTGGAGAACCGGGGCGAGTTCGACCCGCGCATGCTCCACGACAATCTGATGTTCGGCACGCCGGACGAGGTGATCCAGAAGCTCAGGGCCTACGAGGCGCTCGGCGTCGACCAGTTCACCTACTACGCGAGCCTCGGCCTCGGAATGAAGGAGCAGAAGCGCTCGCTCAAGCTCTTCATCGAGGAGGTAATGCCGGCCTTCGCATGAGGGCGCGTGCGCTCCCGGCAACGAACAAGAGACGTCGATGAGTACGAGCACCGCGGGCGAGACCGCCTGGGAGCGGCACGGCAGCGGGCCGCCGGTCGTCCTGATCCACGGCTTCGGGCTCAACCGCGCCATGTGGCAGTGGCAGCTCCCGGCGCTCACGCCGCAGTTCAGCGTGCTGACTTACGACCTGCTGGGGCACGGCGAGAGCGCGCCTCCCGCCGGCACGCCCTGCCTCGCCATGTTCTCCCGGCAGCTTCTCGGCCTCATGGACCGCTGCGGCATCGAGCGGGCAGCTATCGTCGGCTTCTCGCTCGGCGGCATGATCGCGCGCCGCGCCGCGCTGGATCATCCAGACCGGCTGTCGGCGCTCGCGATCCTGAACTCGCCGCACGACCGCAGCCCGGCCGAGCGCGAGGCGGTCCGGGCGCGCGTGCGTCAGACCGAGACCGACGGACCTGCCGCCAATGTCGAGCCCGCTCTCGAGCGCTGGTTCACGCCGGCCTTCCGCGCCGAGGCGCCGGAAACCGTCGCGCTCGTCCGCAGGTGGATCGCGCGCAACGATCCCGCCCTCTATCCGCAGATCTACCGGGTGCTCGCCGAGGGCGACGCCGAGATCGCCAATGGCCTGGAGCGGATCGCGTGTCCCGCCCTGGTCATGACCGGAGAGGACGACCCCGGCAACACGCCCGCCATGGCGCGGGTCATGGCCGGGCTGATCCCCGGCGCCCGGCTCGCGATCCTGCCCGGCCTCAGGCACATGGCGCTCGCCGAAGCGCCGGAGACTGTCAACGCGCCGCTTTGCGCCTTCCTGCGCGACGCAACAATCAGGCTCCAAGAATCTGTACACGGATCGGGGACGGTCGCCCCCCGGCAGCCGGGTTGTTGACTTGAGGGCAGTTGGAGACGATCGCGAGGACGTCGCGCTCGGCCCGCAAGTCGACGCGATCGCCGGGCTTGGATGGGCCGTCCACGAACGTCCGCTCCGCCAGACGGCCCCCCTCATAGACCGGCACTGCCGAGAAAAAGTTCACGTTGGGCACGATATCCGTCCACCCCAGGCCATGTTCCGCCAGGGTGGTCAGGAAGTTCTCGCGGCATCCCGGCACGCCTTCCACGCCGTAGAGCATGGCGTTGCTGGGGGCACTGCAGCAGCCGGCGATGGTGTCGTGACGGCCGCAGGTGTCGGCCACAATCGTGAAGAGCGCTCGTCCCCGGTCCGAGTAGAGCGCATGGCCCGTGGTCAGGCGAAGCGTGCCGCTCTTCTTGATCGTGTTCGGCGCGTAGTAGCGCTCGCGCGGGTCGGCCGCGTCGTAGCACAGGAAATCGACGCCCTGTTCGCCCTCCAGGTCGACGATACGCAGCACCTGGTCCCGCTGCAGGCGGGCCGACCACGGCGCGCCCGGCGCCACGACCTCGTCCCGGACAACAGGTAGCGCACCCCCATCGTTCATCGCTGTGCCCTCCGGTCTGACCCGCCGCCTACCCTAACCCATATGGGCCACGCCGAACTCCCACGAGTCATCTTGGCGCGCGTTTTGTGATCCGCGGCGCCCGACTATCATACGGCCGATGAATCGGATCGGACCGCCGTGTGGCTCTGGGAGGCTGTAATGGACTTCGGAATAACCATTCCCAATTACGGGCCGCTTGCCCACCGTGACGCCATTACCGCGATCGCGCGCCAGGCCGAGGCCCTTGGCTTCGGCTACATGGCGATTGCCGATCACATCGTCATTCCCAAGACCTGGAACTCCTTCTATCCCTATTCGCCGACCGGGTGGGTCGACATCTTCGATGGCGGCGACTGCCTGGAACCGTTGGCGCTGATGGCGGCGCTCGCTCTCGCGACCCGGAAGGCGCAGCTGCTCACAGCCGTGCTGGTGGTGCCCTATCGCCCGCCCATCCTGACTGCCAAGCAGCTGGCAACAATCGACGTCCTCTCCGAAGGACGGGTCACCATCGGATGCGGGACGGGCTGGATGCGGGAGGAGTTCGAGGCCATCGGCGCCCCGCCCTACGAGGCACGCGGCCCGGTGACGGACGAGTACATCGAGGCCTTCCGGGCGATGTGGACGAGCGACGAGCCCGCTTACGAGGGGGAGTACGCCCGCGTCGCGGACATCTATTTCCGTCCCCAGCCGGTCCGCAAGCCGCACCCGCCGATCTGGATCGGCGGCGACAGCATGCCGGCGCTGCGCAGGACGGCGCGCCTCGGCGACGGCTGGCTGCCGGTCGGCATCGCGCCGAAACGCCCGCTCGACACGGTCGCCAAGTATCGGGAAGCTGCCGAGACCCTCGCCAGCCTCGCGCGCGATGCTGGTCGCGACCCGGCCGAAATCGCGCTCAATTATTGGGCCGTCTGGTACGACGAGAGCAGGCGCGCCACGCTCGATGACGGCAGCCGCCACATCTTCACCGGCGAGGCCGCCGAGGTCGCCGCCGATATCGACGCGCTCGCAGAAGTCGGTGTCAGCGCTGTCCTCTTCAGCTTCGTCCGAGGCACCCTCGACGAGACCCTCGCGAGCACCGAGCGCTTCGCCCGCGACGTGATGCCGCTGGTGGGCAGCTAGAGCAGTATCCGACCTTACGGGGTCACGGCGGCTCGAACGGCGCCACAATAAACCCGACGGCGAGGGAATGAGATACAAGGTGGGGGCATCCTGGCGGCACTGCATGCAGACAGGGGAACGTGCGACGACCGCGTCCGATCGAATGATGCTCCAGATTGTCTTGGCTTCGCGCGGAGACGCTCTACCCGAACGCGGCGAGGACCGCGACGCCGCCGACCACCATGGCGACGCCGCCCCATTGCAGCGCAGACACTGGCTCGCGCAGGAACATCCGCGCCAGCACCACCGTCACCACCGTGTAGCCCACGCTCGCCACGATCGCGTGCTCGCCGTTCGGGAGCCTGAGGCCGAAATAGAGCAGCAGGTGGCCCATGGTATCGAGGATCCCGAAGGCGGCCACGATTGGCCAGGCCCGTGCCGGAAACGGCACACGCCGCCGGCGGGCAAGCAGGATCGCCGCTACCCCCGCGAAGCCGAAAATGCGAACCACCAGCACGGTCTGCCAGGGGCCGTAGATGTCGATGGCCTTGTCCGCGGCGGTAAGCGAGGCGGCGTAGACCGCCGCCGCAATCAGGGCATAGAGAATGGTCCGCCGCATCACGGCAGGCGCATATTCCGGTGCGGTCCTGTCCCCGGACGCCGTCGCCCGCGCCACCAGCCAGACCCCGGCCATGGTGGCGATCATGGCGCCCCAGTGGAGCGGATCGGGCCGGGCGCCGAGGGCGACCGAGATCGGCACGGCGATCGCCGGATAGCAGGCCACCACCGGCGAGGCGAGCGACACCGGACCGTGGGTCACGGCGTGGTAGAACAGAAGCGAGCCGATCACGGTGCCGGCGCCGATCCCGACAAGCCAGTGGAGGCCGTCGAGGCGCCAGTCGAAGGGCTGGCCCGACGCTGCCATGATGGCTGCGATCAGCACGCCGCCGACCGCCATCATGGAGCAGGTCGCCGCCAGCACGCCCACCGAGCGACCGGAGAACCGCGCGCAAATGTCCGCGAGGCCCCAGGCGAGCGCGCAGCCCGCACCCCAGGCGGCCGCGCTCTCCATCACAAGACCGCCGTCACGATGTCATGCGATCATGCGGGGCAGCCGTCCGCGCACGCGCTGGCGACCGAGTTGAGGGATGGCGGTTGGACGGCGAAGCCATGGCGGCGCGGATTATGGGCGAGGGCGCCCGCGATAGCGACCCGGCCCGCCAGAGAATTCTGTTTCCCCATCCGTCCTGAGATGTCGTAATTTGAATAGAGCATTGCGGGGAGGCGCCTGACCGGCGTCGATGCCATGAGGACCACCGATCCCGGGAGCCAATTCGGCTTCCTGATGGTCCCGAAGTTCTCGCTCGGTGCGCTCTCGAGCGCGATCGAGTCGCTTCGGCTCGCCAACTACGTCAGCGGACAGACCCTCTACGAGTGGCGCACCGTCTCCGTGGACGGCGAAGCGGTGGCGTCATCGGCCGGGCTCAGCGTCGCTGCGGGCCTCTCCATCGGAGACGCCGCCGAGCGCCTGTCGACCGTCTTCGTCTGCGGCGGCATCGAGACCCACCTGTTCGAGGACACGCGGCTCGCCATCTGGCTGCGCCAGATCGAGCGGCGCGGCATGAACATCGGCGCTCTCTGCACGGGCAGCCATTTTCTGGCGCGCCTCGGGCTGCTCGACGGCTATCGCTGCACCATCCACTGGGAGAACCTGCCGGGCTTCATCGAGGATTTTCCAAGCGTGGACGTCAGCGAGGACATCTTCGTCATCGACCGCAACCGCTACACCTGCGCGGGCGGCATGGCGGCCTCCGACATGATGCTGAGCTTCATCAACCGCGATCACGGGTATGAGCTGGCCGCCGCGGTGTCGGAAAACCTGGTGTGCGAGCGGATCAGGGGCGAGGACGACCACCAGAGGATGGCGTTGCGCCTGCGCCTCGCGGTCAGCCAGCCCAAGCTTCTCTCCACCATCAACGTGATGTCGGAGAATATCGAGGCGCCGCTCAGCCAGACCGAGCTGGCGCGGGAAATCGGCCTCTCCACCCGCCAGCTTGAACGGCTGTTCCTCAAGTACTTGAACTGCCCGCCCAGCCGCTATTACCTCGAAATGCGGCTCAACCGCGCGCGCGCCCTGCTGCAGCAGACCTGCATGTCCGTGACCAACGTGGCGCTCGCCACGGGCTTCGTCTCGGCATCGCATTTCTCGAAGTCGTTCCGTCTGCACTTCGGCCACGCGCCGCGCGACACGAAACGGCTGACCAGCGGCTCGCCTCCGTTCCGCGCGGTCGATGCCGACTTGCCGGACTCGGCGTCTCTGTAACGCGCTCAAGCACCAAGGGTGCCCCAAGCGAGGACAGCACGGCCGGCCGATCATGGGTTTGTCGCAGGCCGGCAAGCCGGCGTCGCGTCTGGGACAGACTGTCCGCCCCATGTGATTGAAGAGAAACAGGGTTAAGGTGCCGCGCGCATGCCCGCAACGCGGGTCCGCAAAGGGGGGCGTGCGGCGCCGAAAAGCAACAGCCCGGCGCCGTCAACGCCCGGATCAGGACAGTGGCCATGTCGGACGACGAAATCATTCTCAGCGAGCTGAGCGACGCCGATCTCGTCGAGCAGATGCACGACGACCTCTACGACGGCCTCAGGGAGGAGATCGAGGAGGGCGTCAACATCCTGCTGGAGCGCGGCTGGGCGCCCTACACGATCCTGACCGACGCGCTGGTCGAGGGCATGCGCATCGTCGGCATCGACTTTCGGGACGGCATCCTGTTCGTGCCCGAGGTGCTGAAGTCCGCCAACGCCATGAAGGGCGGCATGGCGATCCTCCGCCCGCTGCTGGCCGAGACCGGGGCGCCCCGCGCGGGCAAGATGGTCATCGGCACGGTCAAGGGCGACATCCACGACATCGGCAAGAACCTGGTGACGATGATGATGGAGGGCGCCGGCTTCGAAGTGATCGACCTCGGCATCAACAACCCGGTGGAGAACTACCTCGATGCGCTTGAGGAGCACGAGCCCGACATCCTCGGCATGTCGGCGCTGCTCACCACCACCATGCCCTACATGAAGGTCGTGATCGATACGATGAAGGAGAAGGGCATTCGCGACGACTATGTGGTGATGGTGGGTGGCGCGCCGCTGAACCAGGAGTTCGCGACGGCGGTGGGCGCGGACGCGTATTGCGCCGACGCTGCGATCACGGTCGAGACCGCCAAGGAGCTGATGAAGCGCCGGCACAACCTGGGCGCCGCCGGTGCGACCGCCGCCTGAGTCCTGCACGCAATGATAGAAGCCGCGACATACGAGCACACCGATCTCTCGGTCGACGAGGAGGCCGCGTTCGCCTCCGCCGGGCCGGCCCGCGCGCTGGTCATCGCCTGCGGCGCGCTCGCGCGCGAGATCGTGGACTTTCGCGCGGCCAACGGCTTCGATCATCTCGACATCACCTGTCTGCCGGCCAAGCTGCACAACCGCCCGCACCTGATCCCGGACGCGGTGCGCGCGAAGATCCAGGCGAACCGGGCGGACTACAGGTCGATCTTCGTGGCCTATGGCGATTGCGGCACCGGCGGCCTGCTCGACAAGGTGATCGAGGAGGAAGGCGTGGAGCGCATCGGGGGGCCGCACTGCTACGCCTTCTACACCGGCCAGGAGGCCTTCGCGGCGATCACCGACGACGACCCCACCCAGTTTTTCCTGACCGACTACATGGTGCGCCACTTCGACCGGCTGATCGTCGAAGGCCTGGGGCTGGACCGCTGGCCCGAGCTGCGCGACGACTACTTCGGCAACTACACGAACTGCGTCTACATCTCCCAGGTCCGCGACGCGGCGCTGGAGGCCAAGGCCCGCGAGGCGGCCGGGCGGCTGAGGCTCGGCTACGTCCATCGCCACGTGGGCTACGGCGAGCTCGCGGCTTTCATGAAAACGGCGGCAGCAGCCGGTGAAGAAGCAGGAGCAGCATGACACGCACCATCGTCAGTTCTGCCACCAAAGAGGTGGCGATCGGGTTCGACGAGCCCTTCTGCATCATCGGCGAGCGGATCAATCCCACCGGACGCAAGCTGCTGATGGCGGAGATGGCGGCCGGTGACTATTCGCGGGTGGAGAAGGACGCGCTGGCCCAGGTCGCGGCCGGCGCGCACATGCTCGACGTCAACGCGGGCGTGCCGCTCGCCGACGAGCCCAGGATCCTCGCCGACTGCATCCAGCTTGTGCAGTCACTAGTGGACGTGCCGCTCTCCATCGACAGCTCCATCGTGGCCGCGCTCGAGGCAGGATTGGAGGTCTACCAGGGTAAGCCGCTGCTCAACTCCGTCACCGGCGAGGAGGAGCGGCTTGAATCTGTGCTGCCGCTGGTCAAGAAGTACGGCTGCGCCGTCGTCGCCATATCCAACGACGAGAGCGGCATCTCCGAGGACCCCGACGAGCGCTTCGCGATCGCGAAGAAGATCGTCGAGCGCGCCATGGACCACGGCATCCCCAAGGAGGACGTGGTGGTCGATCCCCTGGTCATGCCCATCGGCGCCATCAACAAGGCGGGCGTGCAGGCCTTCGCCATCATGCGCCGGCTCAAGGAGGAGCTCGGCGTGAACTCCACCTGCGGCGCGTCCAACATCGGCTTCGGCCTGCCCAACCGGCCGAGCGTCAACGCGGCCTTCCTCAGCATGGCGGCGCGCTCGGGCCTCACGTCCGCGATCATGAACCCGCTGCACGAGGCCGAGATCGCCGCGGTCATGGCTGCCGACATGATGAACGGCAACGATCCCGATTGCGCGCGCTGGCTTACCCGCTTCCGCGAGCCGGCGGGCGCGAACGGCAGCGAGGGCAGGCGCGGCCGGCGCGAGGGGCGCCGGCGCCGGCGGGAGGGCGCCGCCGTCAGCGCGTGAGCGCATGACCGAATCGGCCTTCGTCGTCTTCGCGCCGTCCGGCAAGCGCGGGCGGTTCCCCCACGGCACCTCGGTCCTCGACGCGGCGCGCTCCATCGGCGTCGATCTCGATTCCGTATGCGGCGGCCGCGGCCTCTGCGGCCGCTGCCAGGTGGAGGCCGGCACCGGCCACTTCGCCAAGTTCGGGATCGAGAGCGCGCCCGGCCATCTGAGCCCAACGGGCGAGAAGGAAGCCCGCTACGCCAGCCGCCGCGGCCTCGCGGAACGCCGCCGGCTGGGCTGCTCGGCCCTCATTCGGGGCGATGTCGTCATCGACGTGCCGCCCGAGAGCCAGGTGCACAAGCAGGTCGTGCGCAAGCGCGCCGAGGCCAGGGACTACACCATCGATCCCGCGATCCGGCTGCACTATGTCGAGGTCGCGGCACCGGACATGCACAATCCGCGCAGCGACTTCGAGCGCCTCACGGACGGGCTCGCCGAGCAATGGGGCCTCGACGGCCTCACGTGTGACCTGCACGTCCTGCAAGGCCTGCAGCGCGCGCTCCGGGACGGCGAATGGTCGGCGACGGTCGCGGTGCACCAGGCTGCGCGCATCGTCGCCGTCTGGCCCGGCTTCCACGAGCAGGCGTATGGCGCGGCCTTCGACATCGGCTCTACCACCATCGCCTGTCATCTGGCCGAGATATCGAGCGGCGTCGTCGTGGCCTCTGCCGGGCGCATGAACCCGCAGATCCGCTTCGGCGAGGATCTGATGAGCCGGGTCTCCTACGTCATGATGAACCCCGGCGGCGAAGCCGAGCTGACCGAGGCCGTGCGCGGCGCGGTCAACGCGCTGATCGGCGAGGTTGCGGACCAAGCAGGCGTCGCGCGCAGCGACATTCTCAACGCTGCCTTCGTCGGCAACCCGATCATGCACCACCTGCTGCTCGGCATCGACCCGACCGAGCTTGGCGGCGCGCCCTTCGCCCTCGCGGCCTCCGGCGGGCTTACGCTGCCGGCGGGCGGCATCGACCTCGACGTCAATCCGGGCGCGCGCGTCTACGTCCTGCCCTGTATCGCAGGCCACGTCGGCGCCGACGCGGCGGGCGTCGTGCTCTCCGAAGCCCCGCACCGGGCCGACGAGACGGTGCTCATCGTCGATGTCGGCACCAATGCCGAGATCATGCTCGGCAATCGTGAGCGGCTGCTGGCCGCGTCCTCGCCCACGGGCCCGGCCTTCGAAGGCGCGCAGATCACAGCCGGCCAGCGCGCGGCCCCCGGCGCGATCGAGCGCGTGCGCATCGACCGCGACACGCTGGAGGCCAGGGTCAAGGTCGTCGGCTGCGAGCTTTGGTCCGACGAGGAAGGATTCCAAGAGGCCACGGTCGCCACCGGCGTCACCGGCATCTGCGGCTCGGGCATCATCGAGGCGCTGGCCGAGATGTACCTTGCCGGCATTCTGCTCGCCGACGGCACCATCGCGGGCGCCGCGCGCGCCAGGACCGCGCGCATCGTCGAAGAGGGGCGGACCTTCCGCTACCTGCTCCATCCTAGCGAGCCGGCGATCTCCATCCATCAGAACGACGTTCGCGCCATTCAGCTGGCCAAGGCGGCGCTCATGGCCGGCGCGCGGCTGCTCATGGACCGCTTCGAGACTTCGACGGTCGACCGGATCGTGCTCACCGGCGCCTTCGGCAGCCATATCGACCCGCTCTACGCCATGGTGCTCGGCATGATCCCCGACTGCCCGCTCGACAAGGTGAGTGCCGCCGGCAACGCTGCCGGCACGGGCGCGCTGATCGCGCTGCTCGACTGCGCGGCGCGCGAGGAGATCGAGGGGATCGTGCGCGGGGTCGAGAAGGTGGAGACCGCCGTCGAGCCCGCGTTTCAGCGTCACTTCGTCGACGCCATGGCGATCCCCCACGGCACGGCGGACTACGTCCACCTGCCGCAGCACGTCACCCTGCCTGCTGCGGAGGCAGCACCGTCCCCAACCGCCCGCCGCCGCACCCGCCGCCGCCGGTAGCGCCGATGCGAATCCCTCACCGCAGTCCCCGTCCGGTCGTGTCACGCATCCCGGCGAGCACACAAAATCTTGGCGGGATTAAGTGGGATTAAGTGAGATAAATGGGATTCCGTGGGATAAATGGGATTCCGCGGGATAAGTGGGATTCCGCGGGATAAATGGGATTTCGTGGGATAAGTGGGATTCCGCGGGATTAGTTGGGATTAAGCGGGATAGGCGGGATTCTTCGGGACAAGCGGTGGCCGGCATGGGCCGCAGCCACGCGACCAAGAAGCGCCCTCTCGCCGCCGCTGACCCGCTCTGACTGCTCGCGTTCCGCATCGCGCAATCGTGACGCTTTCGCTGCGCGCCGTGCACCGCACCATGGTCCGGGGCCGGACCGGTGGGTTCTAGGCGAAGGCGTCGGGCATGGACGCCTTCTTCTTCGCGATGAACTCCCTGAGCGCTTCGTCCACGCCGGGGTCGATGGGCGGCGCCTCGTAGGAGGCCAGCATCGATTTGTACAAGTCGTGCGCCCGCTGCGTGGTGTCCTTGGAGCCGTCCGACTGCCATTGCTCGAAGCTCGAATTGTCGGCGACGGGGGAGCGGTAGAAGGCGGTCTGGAAGTTCGCCTGGGTGTGGGCGCAGCCGAGGAAGTGGCTGCCCGGCCCGACCTCGCGGATCGCATCCAAAGCCTGCCCGTTGGCCGATAGGTCGTAGCCGTTTGCCAACACCTGCATCATGCCGAGCTGGTCGGCGTCCATGACGAACTTCTCGTAGCCGCTCGCGAGCCCGCCTTCGAGCCAGCCGGCGCCGTGCAACACGAAGTTGGTGCCGGCGAGCACGGTCGGCAGCAACGTGTTTACGCTCTCGTAGGCGGCCTGCGCGTCGGGCAGCTTCGATGCGGTGAGCGCGCCCCCGCTGCGGAAGGGGACGCCCAGGCGCCGGGCCAGCGCGGCCAGGCCGAAGATCGCGAGCGTCGCCTCCGGCGTGCCGAAGGTGGGTGCGCCGCTCTGCATCGACATCGAGCTAAGGAAGCTGCCGAAGATCACCGGCGCCCCCGGCCGGCAAAGCTGGGCGAGGGCGATGCCGGCCATGGCTTCCGCAAGCGTCTGCGCCATCGTGCCCGCGACCGAGACCGGCGCCATCGCGCCCGCCAGGATGAACGGGGTGATCAGCAGGCCCTGGTTGGCCCGGGCGTAAACCTTGAGCGCGCCCAGCATGGTCGCGTCGAAGGTCATCGGCGAGTTGGCGTTGATCAGGCTGACCATGACGGCCTGGGCATCGACCACGTCCGCGCCGAAGAGGATCTTCGCCATCTCCACCGAATCCGCCGCGCGCTCGGGGTGCGTGACCGAGCCCATGAACGGCTTGTCGGAATAGCGTATGTGCGCGTACACCATGTCGAGGTGGCGCTTGTTCACGGGCACGTCCACCGGCTCGCAGACCGTGCCGCCGGAGTGGTGCATCGCCGGCGTCATATAGGCGAGCTTGACGATGTTCTGGAAGTCCTCGAGCTGGGCGTAGCGGCGCCCCTTCTCGATATCGTAGATGAAGGGCGGGCCATAGACCGGCGCGAAGACCGTATTGCGGCCGCCCATCTCGACCGATCGCTCGGGGTTGCGGGCAAGCTGCGTGAAGGTTGGCGGCGCGGTCGAGACCAGGTGGCGCGCGAGGCCGCGCGGGAACCGCACCCGTTCGCCGTCGATGTCCGCGCCGGCATCCTTGAAGAGCGCGAGCGCCTCAGGGTCATCGCGAAAATCGATCCCGATCTCCTCGAGGATCGTGTCCGCGTTCTCCTCGATCAGCGCCAGCCCCTCGTCGGTCAGCAGCCCGACAGAGGGGATGTCGCGCGTGATGTAGCGGAGCTGCTCGATCCCGCCGCCGGTCCGCTCCGCGCGCCGCGCCGCGCGCCCGCCGCCGCGGCGACCGCTTCGTCTCGTCATGGTTTGCCGCCGTCTGGTGCCCGTCCCATCGGTGGGAATCTATCGCTGTTTGGCCGGGGCCGCATCTTCCGACCCACAGTGGGCGCGCGTGCCGTGCCTGACTTGCGGAATTGCGACCGAAAACCGCCATGCCGCGCCTCAGTGCATTCGAGCTGCGCCATATTTCCGTCCAATTCTGGTGCAACGTTCGCCTCAACGGCCGGGGTGACTGACGTTGCGGCTTCTTCACAGGGGGCTATGGCTCGGAGGACACCCGCCGCGATTGCGTCGGGCGCTCGTCGTGGGCTGTGCCATGGTCCTGATCGGCTCCGTGACGGCGGTCGCCCCGGCTGACCCGGTCGAATCCGGCGAAACGACTCTTCTCCACCCGTCTCCCTGGGCAGCGGCCGAGGCCGAGGCGCAATTCTTGGCCGACCGAATTCTTCGAAGAGTAGGCGGCGGGCTGTTGCTGGACGACGAGCGCCAGCACGCGCTCGGTCACGAGGTCAAGCAGGCGTTGTCGCTGATTCGCCGCAGGTATCCTGCGATGGCGGACGTTCGCGTGCGGGAGGAATACAGGCCGGGGAGGATCATACTCGGACTGGAGGGTGGGCTACGCGACACCGTCGTCGGCACCTGGAACGATGAGAACGCGCTCGCCCCGCCGCCCACTGGGCACGCGGCTTTCGATGCCCTCAATGCAAAGTTGGGGCTCAGGGCTGCCGAGACGCTCCGCCATGGCGGCTACGCTTTCCTGGACGTGGACGAGCGCGTGGACGTGGTGGAGGCGACTCTTGCCTACTTCACGATCGACGGCGTCGCCCACGCCCGGCCCGATTGGGCGGTGGGGGACAGCTCCGATATCGACGCGGCCGAGGTGCAGGGTACCTGGCACGTCGTCTTTCGTGACGCATGGGGCGACTGCCCGGCCGGCTGTATCCACAGCGAGCTCTCGTTCTTCACCGTAGCGGACGGTGAGGTCCGACGGATCGAGCCCCCAGAGGCGCGCGCGATGGGCCCCTTCGCGACGCTGCTCGCAGACCGAGGTTGGCGCTGATCGAGAAGGCCGCGCCGAGGCGCCCGCTCAGGCCGCCGGCAGGTCGAAGTTGTAGAAGCGGGCACAGTTGTTGAAGGTGATGTCGCGCCGTGTCTCCTCGTCCAGATGGCCGAAGACACGCTCGATCACCGCCATCGTGTTCGGGTAGGTGCAGCGCGCGTGGGGAAAATCCGAGCCCCACATGATGGTCTTCGGGTCGATCACGTCCAGCACCTTGTCGAGGTAGGGATCGTCGATCAGCCCGTGATAGATCTGGCCCATGTACGCCTCGATCGGTCGCTTGACCTTGGGGATGTCCAGCGCCGGCCCAAAATCGTCCTGAATCTGCTTGGCGCGGAACAGCCAGTAGGGCAGCCAGCAGACCTCGTACTCCGAGAGCACCAGCTTTAGGTTCTCGAAGCGGTCGAGCACGCCGCCGAAGATGAACTCGTTGGCGAGCACGGGCCCCGCCTCCGCCAGCACGCCCATGGCGCTGCGCGGCACGTTGCTGCGCTCTGGCCCATGCAGGACGAACGGGTCGATCTCGTTGCCGGTGATGATGTGAAGCGTCACCGGCTGGTCCAGCTCCTGCGCGAGCGCCCAGAAGGAGTCGTAGTGCCTGTCCTGAAACGGCGGCCACTCGGGCCGTGCGTCGCAGTTGATGATCACGCTCTTCAAGCCGCGCTTCGCGGTGCGCTCCAGCTCCTTGCAGGCCCAGTCGATGTCCGCCATGTGGATCATCGAGGTGCCGTAGAGGCGCTTCGGCGCATGGCTGCAGTATTCGGCGAGCCAGTCGTTGAACACGCTGCACAGGTCCTCGACCAGCCGGTCGTCCCGCGCGCGCATCGCGTAGAGCATCCAGGTCGAGTTCACGATCTCGCCGACGACGTTGTCCTCGTCCATGCAGACGAGGCGGATCGCAGGGTCGGTGCCCGAGCCCACCAGCTTCCGCTGCAGCTCCTCGTCGCCCTCCACGATCTCGTCCACGCGGACGTACTCGAAGCCCGTGAAGAAGTGATCGGCCTTGGCGCCGGCATGTTCGGAGACCATGCGCGGCACGGCATCGCCGTAGCGCGCGCCCAGCGGCTTGGTCCAGAGGTCCGCCGGCTCGATGACGTGGGAATCGCCGGAAATTACGGGCAGCTGTCCGTTTGCAGACATCGCTAACTTCTGAGTCCTGACTTTAGAGAACTAGTCCCTGAGCATCAGCAGCAGCTTCTGCCGGTAGTTGTCGGCGATCACCGCGAGGATGAGCAGGATGC